>JALREL010000162.1 GCA_023262005.1 Sphingorhabdus sp.
ATTCTTAACTTGCCACTTCCGCCGCATGGCAGAGTTCCAGCGGTTCTTTACAGCGTTTTCACTTCTACCTGGCACCTCATGGCTGGTGTAGAAACTGGTTCCCTTGATCTGCGGGACAGTCTCTGGCGTGATGCCGCAGGCTTCCATGAAGGCCAGCGCTTCACCGATGCGGTCGGCCACGTCCTTGAACTTCTTTGCCCAGGGCGAACGGCCCATGAAATCGTGGGTCCATGCATGGACTTGATGCAGGTTTGCATAGCCGCCCTGGCTGAATGCGCGCAGCAGGTTCAGCGTTGCGGCTGCCTGGCTGTACGCCTTGACCATGCGTTCGGGATCGGGTTCACGCGATGCCGCCTCAAACGCGATATCGTTGATGATGTCACCACGATAGCTGGGCAGTTCGACATCACCGATCACTTCGGTATCGGCCGATCGCGGCTTTGCGAACTGGCCGGCCATGCGGCCAACCTTCACGACCGGCAATTTGCTGGCAAAAGTCAGCACGACCGCCATTTGCAGGATCACGCGGAAAGTATCGCGGATATTGTTCGGGTGGAATTCGGCAAAGCTTTCGGCACAATCGCCGCCCTGCAACAGGAAGGCTCTGCCCTCTGCCACATCGGCAAGCTCGGACGTCAGGTTGCGCGCCTCACCGGCAAAAACCAGCGGCGGGAAATTGCGCAGCGTTGCCTCGGTTGCTTCCAATGCTGCCTGGTCGCGATAGGTCGGCATCTGCTTCCCATCATGGTTGCGCCAGCTTTCGGGCGTCCATTTCGCCGCCATTATACTTTACTCCACTTAGCCAAATGCGGGCGGCCTTCTAGGCCCGTTCGAGCCGATGGTGCAAGCAAAAGCGCCTTTGCGCGCTTCAAACGCAAGTTTGTTGCTGCGCTGCACAACAATTTACAATCGCCCATTTTGCAAAGCGCGTTAATTCAAAGGTTTCCGGGCGTCCCGCGATGGAACAGCGCCAATTTAGCGCTCCTGATTGTACATCTTTAGGCCTATAGGCGACTCGTGTTTGGGCAATAACTTCTGCAAGAGTCATGCTGTACCAGCCAGTGGACCCTAAAAACGCGCGAGCGAAGCGCCAAAAACCGACGCCAAGGAAACGGCGCTTTCTCGGTTGGCGAGAGGTGTTTCTGGTTGCAGTCGCCTTCTTGCTGCTCGCTTTGTTGCCAAGTTCTGCACAATGGGCCTGGAGCCTGCCTTCGAACGAGCGCAAAATCGATCCATTGGCAAATTCGGCTGAACGACCTGCCGAGAATTTTTCCGGCTCTGCCTTTTACTTCCTCGATCCCGACATGGATGCACCTGCGGCGGAAGCGTTGAAATCGGAAATTGCACAACCTGTAACTGCTACAATCACAACGGACGAGGGCGCCAAGGCACTTGGCCCGGCGTCCCAACCCTTTTACCTGAAGCGCGGCACTTCCGAATATGCCCGGGCGCTGCAATGCCTTTCCGACGCAATCTATTATGAAGCAGCGAACGAGCCTGATGCTGGGCAGCGTGCAGTTGCCCAGGTTATCATCAACCGGATGCGACACCCGACCTATCCCAACAGCATTTGCGGGGTGATCTACCAAGGCTCCGAACGGGCAACCGGATGCCAATTCAGCTATAGCTGCGATGGCTCGATGGCGCGCACCCCGGCACGTGCTGCTTGGTTGCGTGGCCAGCGCGTGGCGATGGAGGCGCTTTCCGGATCGGTCTATGCGCCCGTTGGCATGGCGACCCATTATCACGCGACCTATGTCTATCCCTATTGGGCCCCCAGCCTTGATTTCGTAGGCACGATCGGCGCGCACCGTTTCTATCGCTGGAAGGGCGCAGCGGGCAGGCCATCGGCCTTTTTCCGCAGCCATGCAGGGCGCGAACCCATTCCCGGCCCCAAACCGCGTGTGTGGACAGCCGACAAGCTTCCGGTGCTCGATCCGATCCAGTTGCAGCAGCAATATGAACGCGAATTTGCTGCGATCCGCATGAAGGCGGAGGCTGACGCCATTGCCAAGGCAGGCCTCGCCGGAAATGCAACAGGTGCCGCTGCCTATTCCGCCATTACGCCCTACCGCGCGCCCAGCACGCCGGGCTATGCCGCGCCGGATTATTCGGCAGCCGCGCGTTCACGCGGTGGGGATGCCGTTTATGGCGGCGGAAACCTTCCTGGCACCGGCAATGTGAAAAGCGAGTATCAGGCAAGCGGAAGCTGGAAAGCCCAGCCAAGCGGTATCTGAACGCATTCCTATTGGCGAACCCGCAGGATTGCGCGCAACCCGCCTTCGCTGCGATTTTCAAGGATAACATCGCCGCCATGCGCCCGGGCTATGGCGCGTGCTATCGTCAGCCCAAGCCCCGTTCCACCCGATGCGCGGTTGCGCGAATTCTCGGCGCGGGCGAATGGTTCGAATAGCCCTGTAAGCTGATCGGCAGCAACCCCCGGGCCTTCATCTTCAATCGTGATTGCCACAAATGTACCGTCGCAGCGCACGGCAATATCGGCCCTGCCGCCATATTTCAGCGCATTGCCCATCAGGTTGCGCAGCGCGCGCCGAAGCAAGACGGGCCGGACCATCGCCCGGCATTTCTCCGCGCTTTCCGCGACAGCAAGCCGATCGTCCGGACCTAATTCGTCAGCGACCATTTCAACCAGCGCAGACAAGTCGGTGAGCACCGGAGTTTCCGACGATTTACCCAGACGGGCAAGGATCAGGATGTCGTCGAGTATCTGAACCATCTCTTCGACGGTGGTTGCCATTTTGGCGCGTTCGTCTTCATCCTCAACCGATTCAATCCGCACGCGTAGTGACGCAAGTGGTGTTTTCAGGTCGTGCCCGATCGCACCCAGCATCACATCCTTTTCGGTCAGCATGGCGTTGACGCGCTGTTCGGCGGCGTTGAAGCTTTCGATCAGGCTTCGAACATCATCGGGACCGCGCGGTTCGAGCGGCGGTTCATCACTGGCGAGCCCCGCATTCGAAAGCCGGTTGTTCAACTGTTGCAGGGGCTTCGACATCTGCCGGATGACAAGCAAAAGCGGGATGAGGACCCCGATATAAATAAGCAATGTCTCTATGAGCAGCGGCCATTGCGGCAGCATGCCGCGCGTGCGGATCTTCGTGGTCGAGTGCAGCCAGCTGCCATCGGCGAGCTTCAGGCTGAGCAATGCGGCCTCGCCGCGCCGGTATCGTTCGATGATGTCCGGGCGTCGAATGGCGTGCATGTGTCGCGGGCGGGGTTTGAGCTGCTCGGGCAAGTTCCGGATCGGGCCGACCGACAGCCGCACAGCCTGCACCTCTGGATAGACTGACTGCAGATGCATGGCGACGCGCTGCGCCAATTCTTCGGTTGTGGTGAAACCTTCAACAACCAGCGGTGCAGTGGACCGCAAGGTTCGAACCGCAGGCCGTCTTTCCAACGGACGCGATGGTTCTATCGCGCCGAAATCGAGCCGGTTGGCGGTCACGGCGACGATCAGCGACGATGCCTCTACCACTGCCCGGCCCTTCATCGCTTCGTACCGGATGAAGCTGTTGATGCCCTGGACAAGGAAAATGCCCAGCGCCGTCACCAGCATGATCCTGCCGGTCAGTGTTTTCGGAAAGATGCGCAGCCCCCTTGCCATGCTCAGCTTCGCTGCACTTCGACAGAGAAGCGGTAGCCGCCACCCCAGATGGTCTTGATATATTTTGGGTCTTTGGAATCAGGTTCGATCTTGCGCCGCAACCGGCTCACCTGGTTATCAATCGCCCGGTCAAAGGGCCCGGCCACCCGGCCTTTGGTCAGGTCGAGCAACTGATCGCGGTTGAGCACCTGCCCTGCCCGCTCGACCATCGCCTCAAGCAGGCGATACTCGCCCGATGACAAGGGAACGAGCGCGCCGTGCGGATCGAACAGTTGCTGTTCTGCTGTGCGCAATTGCCAGCCATCGAACGACCAAATGGCACCCCCATTGCCGTTTGCAGGCGCGGCTGCCGAGGTGCGCCGCAAGGCAACCTTGATCCGCGCCACCAGTTCGCGCGGGGAAAAGGGTTTTACGACATAATCGTCTGCCCCGATTTCCAACCCCAGTATCCGGTCTGCCTCTTCCGAACGTGCAGTCAGCAGGATGACAGGCGGCCCGCCAACCTCGGCAACATGCCGCGTCAGGCTCAATCCGTCCTCGCCCGGCATCATGATATCGAGCAGGACGACGTCGATATCATAACCTTTGAGAGCGTTCCTTGCGCTGGCGGCATTGCCAGCTTCGGTAACGCGATAGCCCTGTTTTTCCAGATAGCGCGCGAGCGGATCCCGGATCGACAGTTCATCGTCGACAAGCAGGATATGCGGGCGGGTTTTGGGCATGGGGGATTCTATCGCACCATCGGGAAAAGGGAAACGGGGCAGCAATCAAGACAGGCGCCCCGCTTGCAAAGGGTTATTGAGCGGGCTGCGCCTTCATATGCGTGCGCATGGCCTTGCGCATGGCAGTATGTTCCTCGGCTGAAATCTTGCCATCCTTGTTGCTGTCCGCCTTGGCAAAATGGGCATCGACCGCAGCCATCATCTCGGCATTGGTGATGGTTTTGTCTCCATTGGCATCCGCCATTTTGAGCATCATCATACCGCCGCCTTTATGGCCGCGACCGCCCTTGTGGCGCGGACCAGCTTCCATCACATGGCCTTCAGCGCCATGGCCGGCCATGCCTTTATGGCCTTCGCGCATTGCTTCGCGCTTTTCCTTGCGGGCTTCGTGTGCAGCAGTGAATTCAGCTTCGCTGATGCTGCCATTCTTGTCGGTATCCATCGCGGCGAAATGCTCTTTATGCTTCGCTTCGCGATCGGCTGCGTTGATCTGACCGTCCTTGTTGACGTCCATCCTGGCAAAGTGGTTGTTGGCCATGGCAACGGCCTCGGCCTTGCTGACAGCGCCGTCTCCATCGCTGTCGGCCTTGCCCATCGGGCCGGGAGCAGCAAAAGCCACCGCAGTGGCGACCGCGGCCGTGAGCACCGCTCCGCCGCTAAAAAGCCATTTCTTGTTCATGAGTTCTGACCTTCATAACATCCATAGAGCCGCTATGGCCGGTTGCCTGTCATTTAGGAAGTATAGGTCGCAGAACTGTGCGAAGCGCCCGCTGATTTGTCGCAAATGGTAACAGCCGCTTAAGCGGCTTTACGGGGTCGAATTGAGGGGATTCTGGAGCGGGTAACGGGAATCGAACCCGTCTAGCTAGCTTGGAAGGCTAGAGCATTACCACTATGCTATACCCGCCCGGTCCAGTGGCGGCGCTAATGCCATTGCGGCAAGCCCCGGTCAATAGCCATGCAAATGAAAAGCCCCGCAGCGATCGCGCGCTGCGGGGCTTTTCGTGAAATTCAAAACTCAGTGCTTCTTGTCGGCCCAGATGGTGCGGTACGACAGATAGGTAAGCGCAGTGAAGATGATAAGGAAGATCAGGGCAGACCAACCGGCGGTCTTGCGTGCTTCCATCTTCGGTTCTGCAGCCCAGGTCAGGAAGGCCGAAACGTCCTTGGCCATCTGATCCTTGGTTGCCTTGGTGCCATCATCATAGGTGACCTGGTCGTCAGCCGTCAGCGGCGGTGCCATGGCGATGTTGAGGCTGTGGAAATAGGGGTTGTAGTGCAGGCCTACACCCGGACGATTTTCCTTGGGCAACGCTGCCGGGACGGGCGCATAACCGGTCAACAGCGAGTAGATGTACGGAGCGCCACCCTCACGCGCCTTGACGATCAGCGAAAGATCAGGCGGCAAGGCATTGTTGTTCGCAGCACGGGCAGCAACATCGTTCGGATAGGGTGAAGGAATCTTGTCCGAAGCGATTGCCGGACGGGTCGCAGCTTCACCGGTTTCCGGATTGATCGAGGGAACCTCGGTCTTCCAGCCCTTGGCAATAGCCTTGATCTCGTCTTCATTGTAACCAAGAGCCTCGAAGTCGCGGAATGCGACCAGCTTCATGCTGTGGCATGCGGCGCAGACTTCCGAATAGACCTTGAGACCGCGCTGCAGCTGGGCTTTGTCAAAGCTGCCGAACGGGCCATCATGCGCGAACGACACAGCCTTGGGATATTTGTGGAACTTCGATTCCACCGTCGGCTGGGCCGGTTCGGTGATCATTTCGTAGGTGGTGAAACCTGCCGAAACGATGAGCCAGCCGCTGAAGAACAGGCCGGCGAGAAAAGCGATAAGACGAACCATGATGCTTTCTTTCCCCTGTTAGGCAGCGGCAGGCTGGCCGGTGACGGCTTCGGTAATCGAATTGGGCAGAGCCTCAGTCTTTTCGATGCGCGAAACGATCGGCAAAATGATCAGGAAGTGTGCGAAGTAGTAGGCACCGGCGAGCTGACCGAGCAGGATCCACTTGCCTTCCGCCGGCTTCACGCCACAGATTGCAAGGATGATGATGCACGGGATCAGGCCGAACCAGAAGAACTTCTTGAACAGCGGGCGATAGTTGCCCGAACGCACCGGCGAGGTATCCAGCCAAGGCAGGAAGAACAGCAGTGCAATCGAACCGAACATCGCGATCACGCCCAGCAGCTTCGCAGGGATGAACAGGA
>JALREL010000217.1 GCA_023262005.1 Sphingorhabdus sp.
TTTGAACGAGCGTATTTGCCGTTGGCCCTTGGGTCACCCCGGTGAAGCCGATTTCCATTTCTGCGGCGAGGCGGTAAACCCCGGCTTTCCGTACTGCGTCGAACATTGTGGCCGTGCCTATCAGGCGCAATTGCCGCGCGGCGTGCGCCGCCCACCCCCGCCGATGCCCTTTGGCGGTCCGCGCGTACGCTGATCGACCGGGCGCATGTCTGGCCGCCCGCACCCCTTTGCCGATTTGATCGATCTTGCCGTCTTGCCTGACGGCAAGGGCGGCAGCACGGCTACGCTGGTTGCGGAGCACAAACATATGAACCCGCATGGCGTCGTCCATGGTGCGGTGATCTATGCGCTGGCCGATACCGGCATGGGTGCTGCGCTCTACCCGACACTGGATGCCGGACAAGCTTGCGCCACCATCGAAATCAAGATCAGCTATTTCCGCCCGGTTACCGGCGGCGAGATCCAATGCGCGACGCAGATCGACAATAAGGGGCGCAGTATCGCCCACCTCACCTCGCGGATCGAACAGGGCGGAAAGCTGGTTGCGCTGGCAACCGGGAGCTTCGCCATCTTGGCGGCGCCCCCGGGCGCAGTTTAGCCAGTTACATCGATCAGATTGTCGTCGGAATTGCGGTCGATGTAGAAGTTGTAGGGATCAATCCCGGCAAATTTGGGCTTGGTTTTCGACGTGACAACGATCTGCTGCTTGCCACCTTTCACCGGCTTGCGTTCGATCGAGACCACATCCTTCTTGCCAAATGCACCGATGCCAGGGCGGGCGTTGAACAGACCGATTTCGATCGGTTCGGATAGCGGTGCTGCCTTTTCATTACCCTTGGCATCGGCATAATATTTCGCTGCCTCGACCGAGATGGTCGTCTGCCACAAGCCGTTGGCAAGCTTCTTCGCCTTCGCCTCTTTCGCCTTGAAATCGTACACCGTGATCCGTTCGAACAGATCGGTGATCAGCGCCTGATCTTCGGGCGTTTTCGCTTCCTTGCGGAACTCGGCGATCAAATCAACCGAACGGTGGTAGGGTGCGCCCTTGAACTTCCACGTCTGGATGAAGCGCGCAAGCGCGCGGTTGACGGCATCTTCGCCCAGCCTTTCCTGCAGCAGGTACATGACAAGGCTGCCCTTGCGGTAATGGATATAGCCCTGATTTTCGACGCGATAGAGCGGTAATTCGCCAATCGGATCACCCTTGCGCCCGGCCAGATACTGGTCGAGTTCATATTTCAGGAAGCGGCGGATCTTGTCGGGCCCATAGAGCTTTTTCATCACCATCAGCGCAGAATATTGCGCCAGCGTTTCGCTCGTGATCGTATTGCCTTGCATGTCCGCACCGATCACCTGGTGCGCCCAATATTGGTGCCCCAGTTCATGCGCGGTGACATAGCTGACATAATCGATCGAATCCGGGTCGGTCACATCCGCCGCAAAACCGATGCTTTCCGAATAAGGCATAGTGCCGGCAAAAGCCTGCGCGAAGGTCTGATAACCCGGAAATTCGATGATGCGTGCATGATCGAACTGATAGGGACCGAAATTGGCCTGGTAATAATCCAGTCCAGCCTCGAGCGCCTTGAGCATAGCGGGCACATTCCATTCGTGGCGTGGATCGTGGAAGATCGTGAGCTGCACGCCCTTGTAATTCTTCTCGGTCAGCTTGTAGCGGGCCGACTGGATCGAGAGGAAATTGTGGATGGGCGCACTCGAAACGAAATGCGCGGTGCGGCGGCCGTTGCTGGTTGAATCGGCCACCTTACGCCCCGGCGCAATCGGCACCTGATCGGCATCGGTGGTGACGGTGATGTCCGACATGATCCAGTCGCTGCGCACATAATTTTCGCGCGTCGCTGACAAATCCTCCAGCTTCGCAGGACGCAGTTCGGCCGGAAGGCCCTGACGCCGGCGGACGGTGCGATCCTGCAGCACACCCTGACGATTCATCCCGATGATCGGGGCAAAGGCCATGTTGTTCGCAAAGGTGCCGTTCAAATTCACCGTCGTTGCTGGCTGGCCATTGCGGAAACCGCGATGCCAGATCTGCGACTTGAATTTCAGTTCGGTCTCCGCACCCGGTGCGAGAGGCTTTTCGAACCGGAAAATGCGATAGCCGAATAACTTGTCCTCGCTCGCCAGTTTTGCGCCTTTGAGATCGAGCAGGCTGAATGTCGCATCACGATCGCCCTGGCGAATATGCACTTCGGAAAGCGGCGCACCAGTTTCGTTGCGCAAGATATAGCTGCCGACAACTTCCATACGGCGATCCTTGGGATGGATCTGCACATCAAATTTCACCGATTTGACGGTCGGCCGTGGCAGCTTTTCATATTTGAGATATTTCTTCTCATAATCCGCCTGCCACTTTTCGCCCTCATTGCTCGATTCATAGCGATTGAGGACCTTGAAATTGTACCAGGCGTAGGCTCCGGTCCCGACCATAGCCACCAGCGCTGTCGCCATGAGCACGAGCGGCGCGCCTTTCAGGCCATGGCGGACGCGTTTCAGCCGGCTGCGCCAGCGTGTGTCCGTCCCGCGTGGCCAGACGATATGGGCGACAACCATCAGGATGACGGCAAAGGAGAGCCAATAGGCGCGCAGCACCCATGCACCATAAGCAAATCCGCCCGAGCCGTTCATGTCGCTCAACGGTTCGGCGGGATTGGAACCATAGCGGTAAAGCGCGTTGGTGTAGCCCATGTTGACCAGAAAGATGCCTGCAATGAACCAGACGAGGAAAATGCCCCAGCCGACATATTTGTTCGGGCTCAACGCCTGGAAGAACACGGCGAGGATGGCGACCAGCAGCATGTCGACAGTCATCGGCACCAGGAACCAGGCAAAATAGCTGCTCAGGCCAAATTCCGGCGCACCCTTTATCAGTTGGAAAAGCAGCCCCGTCGCCATTGCGACAAGGTTGAGAAGCATCAGCACCAAGAGGATCGCCAGCACTTTGGGCAATGTGATCGCCCAATTAGGCGTGGGGGTGGAATCGATGATTTCGCCGATCTTTGCGTCGCGTTCACGCCAGACCAGCTCGCCCCCGTAAAAGACCGCGATGATCAAAAGGAAGATCGCAAAGCCCTGTTGGACGTTGGTGATGATGTTGGCGGTTTGCGGATAAGAAGGCGTCCCGAACATGGTTTGCGTCAGGAACAGCCCTGCGCCGGTATTGATGACGGCCAGCAGCAGCAACACAATCAGCCCTGGGCTACGCAGCACCTGCATGATCTCGGTCTTTAGTCGAACGAGGAACTGCGCGCGGACCGAGCTGGCGTCGAAACGCTGCGTTACTGGCGCCGTCACAATCCGATTGGCGGCAACAGGCGCGTTTTCGCTCGACCGTTCGCTTGCCAGCTTCTTGAGCTTGCGCTTGGAAGGCGCCCGTTCCGCCATTGAAAAGCGCCAATAGGTCGCGCCGAGCAGCACAATGGAAAGGCCAATGACCAAGCCACGGTTGATCAGCATGTTGGAATCGAGCGGCAGCAGCTTGCTGTTCATATCCGCTGCGGTCCAATAGCGCGTCGATTCCGACAATGCGCCAAAACCCAGCGGCTCAAACATCGCCATCATTTGCTGATATTCGATCTTGTTCGCCAGCAAAGTCGTGACGATCAGATAACCCATGAAGAAGATGACTACGCCCACATAGCTCCACAGCATCGATCGCGTGATTGTCGCGAGACCGAAAAGCAGGCTGCTCATCAGCAGGATATTGGGAACAGCGAGCAGAAGATAGGGCCAGAGATAATAAGCCGGGTTGTTGGGCCCGACGGTTTCTGGATCAACCCAAGGCATCGACACACCGACGAGCATTCCGATTGGCACGGCAAAATAGCCGAGCAAGGCAATGCCCAATCCGCCTAAGAAACGGCCTAGCACGTAATTGCGCTTGCCGATGGAGGTTGCCTTGATAATCGGGCCATAGCCGGTTGTATCATCACGCACGACGGCGTTAGCGACGAAGGACGTTATCACAAACAGGTAGAACAGCGATGTCAGCGCCATCATCGACGCGATCGCAAAGGGCGAATTTTCATTCACCGTTCCCGGCGTACCGATACTCACATTTTCGCTGGCGGTTACGCCAAAGCCCAAAAGGAAAAACAGGAACAGCGACACCCAGAAAACCGGGTTGCGGAGCTGGTATTTCAGCTCAAACCGAGCGACGTTGAGGAGCATTTTCAGTCTCCCTTAAGCGGCGCGGCGCAGGTCGGCGAGCGTGGTGAAATAGACGTCCTCCAGCCCGGCCTCTACCGGCTCGAAACCGGTCGGCTGGCTGTCGGCGAGGATATGGATGATCGTGCGGCCTGCAAACAAACGGGTCGAAATCACCTGATATTGTTCCTGATGCGCTTCCAGCTCGTCGCGACCAATGGTCTTTTTCCAGATGCGGCCCTTGGTCTGCGCGATCAGGTCCAGCGGCGCACCTTCGAGCTGCACCTTGCCGCCTGCCAGCACCGCCATGCGAGGGCACAAGTCGGCGACATCGTCGACGATATGGGTCGAAAGGATGATCACGACATTGTCACTGATCCCTGCAAGCAGGTTGAGGAAGCGATTGCGTTCTTCCGGGTCAAGGCCTGCAGTCGGCTCGTCTACGATGATCAGTTCAGGATTGCCGATCAGCGCCTGCGCGATGCCGAAGCGTTGGCGCATACCGCCCGAGAAACCGGCAATGAAATGGCTGCGATGGTTCCACAAATTGGTCTGGTTGAGGAGGGTTTCGACCAGTGCCTTGCGCTCTCCCTTGTCGGCAACGCCCTTCAGCACGGCCATATGGTCGAGCATATCCATCGCGGTGACGCGCGGATAGACGCCGAAATCCTGCGGCAGATAGCCAAGCCGTTTCCGCAGCTCCTCCGGTTGGGCAAGTATATCGAGATCGCCGAACCTGATCGCGCCATCGGTGGGGGTCTGCAGCGTCGCGATGGTGCGCATCAAAGTCGATTTGCCAGCGCCATTAGGCCCAAGCAGCCCGTACATTCCGCGCGGGATCGACAGATTCACATCATCAAGCGCGCGTGTTCCGTTTGCATAGACATGGCTGACACCGGTGATTTCGAGCATGACTTACCCTCCTGTATTGCCCGACTATGACAGTAAAGCCCCTGCTTTCAAAGCAAATTTGCCTTCGACGAGCGACGCTCTGCGCTCGACGGGGAACATTTCCACAACAGACGTACGTTCGGCGGTTGCACCGCTGACTCCCGAGCGCCTATAGCGGCTGGCATGAGTGAAGACCTGTTCGGCGGCAACCTTCCCGCCGGTTCTGAATCTGGCGGTTATGATGCTTCGGCGATCGAGGTCCTCGAGGGGCTGGAGCCTGTCCGGCGTCGGCCGGGCATGTATATCGGCGGCACCGACGAACGGGCGCTGCACCACCTCGCGGCCGAGGTTCTCGACAACAGCATGGACGAGGCAGTTGCGGGCCATGCCACACGCATCGAAATCGTGCTTGGCGTCGGCAACCGGTTGACCATCACCGATAATGGCCGCGGCATTCCCGTGGATCCACATCCCAAATTCCCCGGCAAATCGGCACTCGAAGTCATCATGACCACGCTGCATTCGGGCGGCAAGTTCGAGGGCAAGGCCTATGCCACGTCGGGCGGTTTGCACGGTGTCGGCGTCTCGGTTGTGAACGCGCTGTCAACCGACACGGTCGTCGAGGTTGCGCGCAACAAGCAGCTTTACCGCCAGCGTTTCTCTTGCGGGGCAGCCCTGGGCGGCCTTGAAGAGCTTGGCCCTACCCCCAACCGGCGTGGCACCACCATCGCCTTCACGCCCGATCCTGAAATTTTCGGGGCGGATGCGAAGTTCAAACCCGCGCGCCTGTTCCGCCTGGCGCGGTCGAAGGCCTATCTTTTCGCCGGCGTTGAAATCCGCTGGAAATGCGATGCGGAGCTGGCGAGCGAGGATGTGCCGCAAGAGGCGGTTTTCCAGTTCCCCGGCGGGCTTGCCGATCACCTGAAAGAGCAGATTGGGCCGCGCGAATGCGTGATCACCCAGTTCTTTTCGGGCACCCAGGACTTCCCGGGCGAAGAACAGGGCCGCGTCGAATGGGCCGTCGCCTGGCCGCTGTGGTCCGATGGGTCCTATAGCTATTACTGCAACACCATTCCGACACCCGATGGCGGCACCCACGAACAGGGCCTGCGCGCTGCGCTAACCAAAGGCATTCGGGCCTTCGGTGACCTGGTCGGCCAAAAGAAGGCCAAGGACATCTCGCCAGAAGACGTCGTGACCGGCAGTGAGGTCATGCTCTCGGTCTTCATTCGCGATCCCCAGTTCCAGAGCCAGACCAAGGATCGCCTGACCAGCCCCGAAGCCGCGCGGATGGTTGAAAACGCCATCCGTGACCACTTCGATCATTTTCTCACCGACAACATGGAGCGCGGCAAGGCCTTGCTCGGTGCGGTGATGGAGCGGATGGATGAGCGCCTGCGCCGCAAGCAGGAGCGCGAAGTCAAGCGCAAGACCGCCACCAATGCCCGCAAGCTGCGCCTGCCCGGCAAGCTGACCGACTGCACCGGCGAAGGTGACGCGGAAACCGAACTGTTCATCGTCGAAGTGCGCAAGCCGGAACTGGACGCTCAGCTCGTTGCTGAATCGATCGCCCAGCAGATGGAACGCCGCGTGTCCTTCCGTCGCGCCATGAAGCGTGGCGTGCAGAACGCGATGCGCATGGGCGCGCTTGGCATCCGTGTGAACGTTGCCGGCCGTTTGGGTGGCGCGGAAATCGCGCGGACCGAATGGTACCGCGAAGGCCGCGTGCCGCTGCACACCCTGCGCGCT
>JALREL010000001.1 GCA_023262005.1 Sphingorhabdus sp.
AGGGAAGCAGCTCGCGAAGCTGCGCGGCAGGCTCGCGAGGCTGCAAAGCCCAGCATGGCAGAGAAAATGGTGCAATCCGCGGCCCGTTCGGCAGCCACCTCTGTCGGTCGGCAAATCGCCGGCAGCCTCGGAAAATCCCTGGTTCGCGGGATACTGGGCAGCCTGTTCAAATGATTTCGGAATGAATGTGCGGCCGTGTCTTGCGACGCGGCCGCACGGCGATTCGTCGAATGCAGATGGGTCGTTGCTGTGGGTTTTCGACGAACCTCCAACTCCTCTTGCTAGTAACCATATCTATCCTGCGCCTGCTTTCATTGTAAGAATGCGACGCTTCACCTTTCGATGCGTAATGATCGGCGCGCAGCGTGCCATGATGTGCGAAAAATTCGTTGTTCGGGCATTGCAATCCGCAGTTTAATCGCGCAATTAAACATCCGAGAGAGGAATCACGGATGACCAAGCCTTCTGCCAGCGAACTTGCCGATTTCGAGGCGCAGTGCGACGCATGGTTTCGCGAGAATACCGTTGCCGATCCGGGATTCATGCTGCCACTGACCTTCATGGAGGTTTCGACTGACCAACAGTTCGATTTCCTGCAGAAATGGCAGAACCAGGTATATGAGGCCGGTTATATCGGCATGAGCTGGCCTGCCGAATATGGCGGCCGCGGCATGCATCCGGAATTTCAGCGGATCGCGACACGCATCATGAAGAAATATGATGCGCCGATCATGCTCAACGCAATCGGCAATGGCTGGGCCGGGCCGCTCATCCTCGACATTGGTACCGAGGAGCAGAAGAAGCGTTACATCAAGCCAATGCTCGCGGCAGAGGAAATCTGGTGCCAAGGCTTTTCGGAGCCTGAAAACGGATCAGACCTCGGCAATGCCCAAACCCGTGCCGTGCGGGATGGCGACGAATATGTGGTCAACGGCTCCAAGATCTGGACCTCGCTGGGTGATCGCGCGCACATGATGATCCTGCTTGCGCGCACCAACCCCGATGCGCCCAACAAATATGCGGGACTCAGCTTCTTTTTGTCGCCGATGCGCATTCCGGGAATCGAAACCCGCCGCATCAAGAAACTGACCGGCGAATATGGCTTTGTGCAGACCTTTTTCGACAATGCCCGTATCCCCGCCAAGGATATCATGGGTGAAGAGGGCCAGGGTTGGATCGTGGCGATGAAGACGCTCGAATATGAGCGTGGGGCCAAGGTCAATCTGGCCGGCGGGTCCTTTTCCAAGGAAATGGATGTCATGGAAATCCTCGATCTGGCGCGCACCGCGCAGCGGGGTGGCAAGCCTTTGCTCGACGATCCGGTGATGCGCGACAAGCTGGTCGAATTCCTGATCGATGCGCAGGCGCTCAATCTCAACAACACCCGCCGCCGGATGGCGCCGCTCAACCAGGATCGCCCAATGGGGCTGTCGCTGATGAATAAGCTGGCGCGGACCGAGCTGGTGCGCGAACTGACGCAATTCGCCCTGCAGTTCCAGGGAACCAAGGCCGGCTATTATGTCGGCGATGAAAATGCCGTCGACGGTGGCTTCTGGCACCGCAGCTATCTTAACAGCTTCTCCGCCACGATCGGTGGCGGCACCAGCGAAATCCAACGCAACATCATTGGCGAGCATGTGCTCGGCCTGCCCAAAACCAAGTAAAGAGAGGAATTTCCATGAGCGATGCATTGGTCGAAGCCCGCGATGGCATTTTGATCATCACGATCAACCGTCCCGACGCAAAGAATGCGATGAACAAGCAGGCGTCTGAACTGATCGCTGCCGCGCTTGATCGGCTTGATGCCGACAATGATTTGCGCGTGGGTATCGTAACCGGTGCAGGTGGAACCTTCTGTTCTGGCATGGATCTCAAGGGCTTCCTCCGCGGTGAGACCCCGTTTGTGGCGGGTCGCGGCTTTGGCGGTATAACCCAGAAATCGCCGGCCAAACCGTTGATTGCGGCGGTCGATGGTTATGCGCTGGCAGGCGGCCTTGAAGTTGCCATTGCCTGCGACATGATCGTTGCCAATGAAAACGCCAAATTCGGTATCCCCGAAGTGAAGCGCGGTCTTGCCGCTGCGGCGGGCGGCCTGATGCGCCTGCCCAAGAAGATCCCGCCGCACATTGCGATGGAACTGGCGCTGACTGGCGATTTCGTCGATGCGAAGCGGGCTTATGAACTCGGCCTTGTCAACCGCCTGACCTCTGGCCCGGCGCTCGACGCAGCCATCGAGCTTGCGCGTACAATCGCCGACAATGGCCCGCTTGCTGTCAAGAAATCGAAGCAGGTGATCGTCGAATCGGGCGAATGGAGCGAAGCCGAAATGTGGCAGAAGCAGACCGAGACGCTCGGCAACCTGTTTGCCACCAATGACGCCCGCGAAGGTGCGGCTGCCTTTGCCGAAAAACGCAAGCCCAACTGGACGGGCACCTGATATCGGCCCAATCTGAATATCCACCGTAGCCCAGAGCTTGTCGAAGGGCGTTTGGAGGCGAGCCGGGCTTCGACAGGCTCAGACCTACGGTAATGAGAAAATGGAGAGAGTGATGCACCCCAAGATTCATGCCGCAGCCAATCCCAGCAAACCTGCCGTCATTATGGCCGGTTCCGGGCAGGTGGTGACCTATGCCGAACTGGACGCCAATTCGAACCGCGTGGCGCAATTGTTCCGTTCGCTTGGCCTTGGCCATGGTGACACGATCGCAATGTGCATGGAAAACCGGGCAGAGTTTTTCGACCTGGCTTGGGGAGCGCAGCGTGCGGGCCTGGTCTTTGTTGCGATCAGCAATCGTCTGACTGCTCCGGAAATCGATTATATCCTTCAAGACAGCGGCTCGCAGGCGCTGTTCACATCCAACTATCTGGGCGACACGCTCGACCAGATCGAAACGCCGGTGAAGCGCTACATTGTTGGTGGTGAGCGGGCAGGCTGGACCCCGCTCGAGGGAGAACTGGCCAAAATGCCCGCCGATCCTGTTGCCGACGAGCGCGCCGGCACCGACATGCTTTACAGTTCAGGCACAACCGGACGTCCCAAGGGTGTGCGCCTGCCGCTGCCCGAGGATACCGATGTTGCGGCAGTTAATCCGCTTGCGATGATTGCGGCTGGTGCCTTCGGATTTACTGGGGACAGCATCTACCTCTCGCCTGCGCCGCTTTACCACGCCGCGCCGCTGCGCTGGTGCATGGCGGTGCATCGGCTTGGCGGCACCGTAGTGGTGATGGAGAAATATGATCCCGAGGAAGCCCTCGCTGCGATCCAGAAATACAAGATCACCGACAGCCAGTGGGTACCCACCCATTTTGTCCGCATGCTCAAGCTGCCCGAAGAGGTACGCGCGAAATATGACGTCTCTTCTCTGAAATGCGCCGTCCATGCAGCCGCTCCGTGCCCGGTTCCGGTCAAGGAAGCGATGATTGCATGGTGGGGGCCGGTGCTGCGCGAATATTATGCGGGCACCGAAGGCAATGGCTTCACCTTCATCAACAGCGAGGATTGGCTGACCCACAAGGGATCAGTCGGAAAGGCGCTCAACGCAATCATCCACATTTGCGGTGAAGACGGCGAGGAAGTGCCCGTCGGCGAGGAAGGCGTTGTCTATTTCGAGAGCGAATCGCAGTTCAGCTATCACAACGATCCCGTGAAAACCGCCGAAAGCCGCCATCCCAAGCATCCCAACTGGTCGATGCTCGGCGATGTCGGCAAGGTTGACGAAGAGGGTTTCCTCTACCTCACCGATCGCAAGAGCTTCATGATCATTTCTGGCGGGGTGAACATCTATCCGCAGGAAATCGAAAACCTGCTGGTCCATCACCCCAAGGTCGCCGACGCCGCTGTCATTGGCGCGCCCGACGACGATATGGGCGAGCGCGTGGTCGCGATCGTCCAGCCGCTCAACTGGAGCGAGGCAGGCGATGCGCTGGCCGATGAACTCAAGGCCTATCTGCGCCCCAGCCTTTCGGGCGTGAAGATGCCGCGCCAGATCGATTTCCGTGAAGAACTGCCTCGCCATCCGACCGGCAAGCTCTACAAGCGGCTGCTGCGTGACGAATATTGGGGCAATAAGGATAGCCGGATCGTCTGAGATCTGGCGGAGGAGAGGAAAGCATGAACGCACCGGTTGCAACGCCAGAAACCGCGATCGCGGTTATCGATCCCAAATCCTATGCGGCATGGGATCCGCTGCTTGACCTTTTCGATAAGATCCGCGCGGAAACGCCGGTGCTGCGCATCGAAAGCCCGACCGACGATCATGCCCCCTTCTGGCTGATTACCCGCCACGAAGATGTGATGCGGATCAGCAAGGACAATACGACCTTCCTGAATTCACCGCGCCCGACGGTGCTGACCAACCGCGCTGGCGAGGCATTGGCACGCGAAATCACCGGTGGCTCACCCAACCTCGTCCAGTCATTGGTCGCGCTTGATGCACCCAAGCACCCGAAGCTGCGGCGGCTGACGCAGGAATGGTTCATGCCCAAGAACCTGAAGTTGATCGAGGCCGATATCCGCGATCTCGCCAAGCGCACGGTCGACCGCTTGATTGCCGCGGGGCCAGAGGCGGATTTCGTGCCGTTGGTGTCGGCACCCTATCCGTTGCACGTCGTGATGCAGATTTTGGGCGTGCCCGAAGAAGACGAGCCGCGCATGCTGTTCCTGACGCAGCAGATGTTTGGCGGTCAGGATGAGGACCTCAACAAGACCGGCATGGCCAACCTGTCGCCCGAGCAGATTTCGCAAATCGTGCTTGGCGCGGTCAAGGATTTCACCGAATATTTCGAAAAACTGGCCGAAGATCGCCGCCAGAATCCGGGCAAGGATGTTGCGACAATCCTCGCTACCGGCACCATCGATGGCAAACCGCTCGATCCGCTCGACCTTGCCGGTTATTACATCATCGTTGCCGCGGCCGGCCATGACACAACCTCGGCAAGCACGGCGGGCGCGATGCTGGCGCTGGCCAAGGATCCGGAGCAATTTGCCAAAGTGAAGGCCGACCGCAGCCTGGTTCCAGGCATCGTCGAAGAGGCAATCCGATGGACCACGCCGGTGCAGCACTTCATGCGCATGGCGAATGAGGATGTCGAAATTTCCGGCGTAAAGATCGCCAAGGGCGATTGGCTGATGATCAACTATGTCGCTGCCAACCATGATCCGGCGCAATTTGACCAACCGCGCAAATTCGATGCGACGCGTGACCAGAACCGGCACATCGCCTTCGGTGCAGGCGCGCACCAGTGCCTCGGGTTGCACCTAGCCCGGTTGGAAATGCGGATACTGTTTGAGGAAATTCTCGACCGGCTCGATTCGATCGAACTGGCCGGTGAACCCAAAAGGGCGAACTCGACTTTCGTCGGCGGGCTCAAGACCCTGCCGGTGCGTTTCCGCGCCAGCTAGGCCCCGGCCCGCCGCAAAAGTTTAGCGGCAGCGATAGCGGTTGCGGTCGATTTCGCGGCCAAGGATCGCGCCGCCGGCAGCACCCAATATGGTGCCCAATGCACGGTCGCCACGTGTGTCGATGGCGCGGCCGATCAGTGCACCGCCGGCTGCACCGATGATCAATCCGGTGGTACCGTCGCTGCGGCGGCAGTAATAGCGACCATCATCGCCTCGCCATACGCGGGTGTCGCGGTATATGGGCTGAGCATCGCGATGCTTTTTCTTGTAATAGCCGTGCGCCGGGGCATGGCGCGGCGGGTCTGCAAGCGCCACGCCGGGCAAGGCGAGGGCAAAAGCAGCAGTGGTTGCGATCAGTTTCTTCATGATCTTCTCCTTATTGGCTGCGGCCCATTGCAACGATTTTACATGAACAAAAACTAGACGGCGGCCCGTTTGTTCGTCGAACGGTTTAGTGCGAGCGTCGAAGCGTTGCCGGTTCGGTGCTTGCCATAAAGGTCGCACGGTCCTAGCTTCATTTCATGGCTAATATCATCGCATTCCTGTTGGGCCTCATCGCTCTGGTGCTCGCAATCCCTGCATTCTTTCCGCTTTTGGGCTGGCTCAACTGGGTGATTATCGTGATTGCCGGCGTCGGCGTGGCTTTCGGTTTCGCCTCGGAAAAGAACAGTGGCCGTAATTTCTGCCTCGTCGTCGTTGCGATTTGCGCAATAAGGCTGTGGTTGGGCGGCGGAATAATCTAAACGCACCACCAATATGAACAGTGCCGATCACCAACAGCCGCAGGGCGGCGGGCTGCCTTATGCCTTTTCGGCCTACCTGATCTGGGGTTTCCTCCCCGTTTATTTCAAGCTGCTAAAACATGTACCGGCGATCGACATATTGGCGTTTCGCATCGTCTGGTCGGTGCCGGTGGTGTTCATCATCCTCTATTTCCGGGGGCAGTGGGTCGAATTCACCGCCGCCATTTCCAACCCCAAGGCGCGGCGGGCGATGATGTTGTCAGCGGTGCTGATTGCAATCAACTGGCTGGTCTATGTCTGGGCCATCACCACCGAACGGGTGCTGGCGACCAGCATCGGCTATTATCTGAATCCACTCGTCAACGTCTTGCTGGGCCGCCTGTTCCTGGGCGAACGGTTGACGAAATTGCAGGGGTGGGCGGTTGCGATTGCGGCATTGGCTGTCGCCATCCTGCTTAGCGGGTCGCTCGAGACGGTGTGGATCAGCCTTACCTTGGCTTTCAGTTTCGGAACCTATGGTCTCGTCCGCAAAACTGCCCCAACTGGCTCAGTTCCTGGCCTTGCAGTGGAACTTTGCCTGCTTGGCCCGATAGCGCTGGCGGTGTGCATATGGAGCGTGATGCAAGCCGGCGGGTTCAGGGATTTGGGTACAGAGGCGCTGCTTGCCGCAGGCGGTGCCATCACCGTCATCCCGCTGCTGCTGTTTGCAACCGCCGCGCGCAAGATGAGCTATACCGCGCTGGGCTTTGTCCAGTATCTCGCGCCGACGATCGTCTTCCTGCTGGGCGCGTTCGTCTATAATGAACCGCTCGATGCCACCAAGCTGGCCTGCTTTGCCCTGATTTGGACCGCAATCGCGCTGTTCAGCCTTGATGCGCTGCGTCGGATGCGATCAGCCGGCTGAAAACTTCCAGCCAATGGTTTCGCCCGCATGGAAAGGTGAAACCGGTGTGCCATTTGCATCCACCGACAGCGGCACTTCGACCGGCGTCTTGGTGAGGGTGATCTGACCCTCATTCAGCGGCAGGCGGTAAAAGCGTGGGCCGAATTCGGAGGCGAAGCCCTCAAGCTTTTCGAGCGCGCCTTCCTCTTCAAACACCAGCGCATAGCTCTCGATCGCAAAGGGAGCGTTGAAGATGCCCGCGCAGCCGCAGGCCGATTCCTTGGCTGATACGGCGTGCGGTGCGCTGTCGGTTCCGAGGAAGAATTTGGGATTGCCGGAAACCGCAGCCTTGCGCAGCGCTAGGCGGTGCTTTTCACGCTTGGCCACCGGCAGGCAATAAGCATGCGGACGGATGCCGCCCGCGAACATCGCGTTGCGGTTGATATGCAGATGCTGCGGCGTGATGGTGGCGCCAATATTGGGCCCCGATGCAACCACGAAATCGACCGCCTCTGCGGTGGTGATATGTTCGAAAACAATCCGCAATTCAGGGAAATCACGCACCACCTTGTTCAAGGTACGCTCGATGAACACCGCCTCCCGGTCGAAAATGTCGACATCATGGTCGGTCACCTCGCCATGGATCAGCAAGGGCATATCGATTGCCTGCATCCGCTCAAGAACGCCATAGATGTTGGCGATATCGGTGACGCCATGGGCGCTGTTGGTGGTGGCGTGGGCGGGATATAATTTTGCTGCAGTGAAGATGCCATCGGTGAAGCCTGCAGCGAGGTCATCCGCATCGGTACCGTTCGTCAGATAGGCGGTCATCAACGGCGTGAAATCCATGCCCGCCGGCAGCGCTGCCATAATACGATCGCGGTAAGCGGCGCCATCGGCTGCACGAATTACCGGCGGGGAGAGGTTTGGCATCACGATGGCGCGGGCGAATTGACGTGCTGTGTAAGGGAGCACACCTTTCAGAATATCGCCGTCGCGCAGGTGGACATGCCAATCGTCGGGGCGGCGGATGGTAAGCGTGTTTGCAGTCATGGCTTCCCTTTAGTCGCCTGCCTGCCTATTTGTCACCCATGTCTGCACCCCGTTTGTTCGATCGCGCGATTATCCGGCTCTCCCCGCAAGAGGAGGGGGAAGATGCGCGCGCCTTCCTGCAGGGATTGGTGACCAACGATACGCAGGCCGAATTGCCCCTATGGACAGGGTTGCTGACCCCGCAAGGCAAGGCGCTTTTCGACTTTTTCCTCTGGGCAGCAGAGGAGGATGTGCTGATCGACTGCGAAGCGACGCAAGCCGAGGCCTTGGCAAAACGACTTTCGATTTACCGGCTGCGGCGCAAGATTGCGATTTCGGTTGAACCCGGACTGGGCGTGTTCTGGGCGGCGGCGGCGCCAGACCGCAAGGCCGACCCCCGCCTTCCCGAATTAGGTGTCCGCTGGATAGGCCCCGTGTCGGAGGATGATGTTGACATCAGCGCCATTTATCGCGCGCATCGCCTGTCGCTAGGGGTTCCGGAAGGTGTTGCCGAATTGGGTAGCGATGCAACCTTGTGGCTGGAGGCGAATGCGGCGGAACTTGGCGGCGTTTCGTTCACCAAGGGCTGCTATGTCGGGCAGGAAAACACTGCCCGCATGAACTGGCGACAAAAGGTCAACCGCCGGTTGGTGGTGGTGCCAATTGCAGAAGCCGATCCGGCGCGAACACGGGTCAGCTATCCCGAGTTCGGTTTGGCGGTTGAGTTGCGCCGCGTCGAAAACATGGCGGGTTTGGCTCTGCCAGCCTGGCAAGCCGCAGCGATCGCCTGATTGACAAGGCTTCGCACCTACCCCAATCCGGTGCGCCCCGGCTGAAAGGATAATCGATGGCAGCGGCCTTGTTCCTGTTTGCGGCGCTCGCCATTGCAGAGCCAGAGGCCCCTGCAACGTCTGCCGAAACCGATGCCGCTCTGTTCGATGCGGCGGTCGGTTGCGCCGCCTATCATGTCTATTCCGCTTCAACGTCCGCACCGGAAAGCGAGCCTGCCAAGCAGAGCGAAGACAAGGCCATCATGTTCCTGCTCGCCAGCTATGCCAAAATGCCGCAGGACAAGCCCGAGGAGGCCGAGGCCAAGATTGAAGAGACAGTGAAAGGCCTGTTTGAAGATGCGGAAACGGTCGAGGCCGAAAAGCATAAGAGTGAAATCGACCAGTTGAAGCAGGTTTGCATCGCTTTCGAGCCAACCGCGATGAAGATCGTGGAAGATGCCGGATATACAGATCAGAAATGAGGCCAAAGCCGGTTCAGCCACCGCTCATCGGAAAGAGTTAATCCGTCACCATGATCTTGATGCCCTTCCTGATTCTCCTGCAAAGTTCTGACGCGGAAACCTATGACACGCTGCTACGCTGTGCCGCGTTCCACACGATTGAGGCTGAACGGCTGGTGCGGGATGAAGGTGCGGCGGCGGGGGACGCGCAGAACGCGACCGCGAACGATTTCACCCAAACCGCACGTGCCATGCTGTCCGAAGACAATGATGCCAATGCGGTCGAAACCGATCTTGCCCAGCGCAAGGCCGAGTATCTCGACACGCTTGCCAAAGGCGAAGTCAACGAGGTCGCGGCGCAATGGACTGCGCTCGAACTTGCCTGCAAGGAGCTTTACCCGATGCTGAGCCGCATCAATGCGGACAGCATTTCGGGCGAAAGCCGCTGATCAAACGTCTAGATTGGCAACGTTCAGCGCATTTTCCTGGATGAAGTCGCGCCGCGGTTCGACCACGTCGCCCATCAGTTTTTCGAAAATCTCGCCTTCTTCCTGGCTGTCTTCGATCGTCACCTTCAGGAGCGAACGTGCGGTTGGATCGAGCGTTGTTTCCCAGAGCTGTTCGGCGTTCATCTCGCCCAACCCCTTGTAGCGCGAAATCGACAGGCCTTTGCGGCCGGCAGCCAACACTGCATCAAGCAGTTCCGACGGGCGGGTGATCGCCTTGTCGGTCGCCGCCTTGCGTGATGCAGGGCTTTGAACGGCTTCGCTGTCGATGGGCTCACCATCGGCATCGGTTTCGATCGCTGCCGCGCCGGATTTGATAAGGCGTGCTGGCGAAAGATAGCTCTCAGCCTCTTCCTGCGCCAAGCGATGCAGCTTGCGCGCTTCGGCGCTGATCAGGAAACTGCGTTCGATGATGTGGTGATCGGAAACGCCGCGCCAGCGCTTTTCGAAATGATAACCACCCTCTTCGGAAACCCGGCCGGTCCACACACTTTCAGCGTCCTGCGCGTCCATCCATGCGGCTGCCTTGGCGACGGCAGCTTCGCGTTCTGCGCCTTCGAGTTCAGGTGCAAGCGCGCCGTTCAGCGCCAGCCCCTCAATGATAGTGGGGTCGTAACGCCGCGGGACATAGGCCATCAGGCTGCGCATGCGCCGGGCATGATCGACCAGGTTGGTCAGGTCATTGCCGCTACGCTGTCCTTGCGCGCTGTCGAGCACCATGCCGACAATTCCGGCATCGACGAGATAGTTGTCGAGCGCGGTATCATCCTTCAGGTAAATCTCGCTGCGTCCCTTCGCTACTTTGTAGAGCGGTGGCTGGGCGATGTAGAGATGGCCGGCCTCGATGATCGGCTTCATCTGGCGATAGAAGAATGTGAGCAAAAGTGTGCGGATATGGCTGCCGTCGACATCAGCGTCAGTCATGATGACGATCTTGTGATAGCGCAGCTTTTCCAGGTTGAAATCGTCGCGGATGCCGGTGCCCATCGCCTGAATGAGGGTGCCGACTTCCTTTGACGAAATCACCCGGTCGAACCGGGCGCGTTCGACGTTCAGGATCTTGCCCTTGAGGGGCAGGATCGCCTGATAATGCCGGTCGCGGCCTTGTTTGGCCGAGCCACCTGCCGAATCACCCTCGACCAGGAACAGTTCGGATTTTGCGGGGTCACGTTCCTGACAATCGGCCAGTTTGCCCGGGAGCGAGGCAATATCCATCGCACCCTTGCGCCGTGTGAGTTCGCGCGCCTTGCGCGCCGCTTCGCGCGCGGCGGCGGCGTCGACGATCTTCTGGATCAGTGCCTTGGCATGCCCCGGATTTTCCTCCAGCCATTCGGCCATCTTGTCCGCCATCAGGCTTTCAAGCGGCTGGCGCACTTCGGACGAAACCAGCTTATCCTTGGTTTGCGAACTGAACTTGGGATCGGGCAATTTGACCGAAACGATTGCGGTCAGGCCTTCGCGCATATCCTCACCCGTCAGGCTGACCTTTTCCTTTTTCAGGATGCCCGATTTCTCGCCATAATTGTTGATCGTGCGGGTCAGTGCCGCGCGGAAGGCCGCCAAGTGGGTGCCGCCATCGCGTTGCGGGATGTTGTTGGTGAAGCAGAGTACGTTTTCGTAATAGCTGTCATTCCATTCGAGCGCGACATCGATGCCGATGCCGTCACGTTCGGAAGAGATGGCAATCGGATCGGGAATGATCGCTGCCTTGTTGCGATCAAGCCATTTGACGAAGGCCGCGATCCCGCCCTCATAATAAAGATCATGCTCGAGCACATCGGCGTGG
>JALREL010000043.1 GCA_023262005.1 Sphingorhabdus sp.
CCATGCGCGTGGGCATCAGGAAGTGATGATCGGCTATTCGGATTCGAACAAGGATGGCGGCTACCTGACTTCCACCTGGGGACTCAACCAAGCTTCACTGGCGCTGGCACCGGTATTTGAAGCTGCGGGCGTGACGATGCAGCTTTTCCATGGCCGTGGCGGCGCGGTCGGGCGCGGGGGCGGTTCCGCATTCGGCGCAATCCAGGCGCAGCCGCGTGGCACCGTCAATGGCCGTATCCGCATCACCGAACAGGGCGAAGTCATCGCCGCCAAATATGGCACGGTGGACAATGCCGTTGCCAATCTGGAAACGATCGCTTCGGCGACGTTGCTGGCGTCGCTTGAGCCTGATCCGGTTGCGGCAGCCGATGCAGCCCGCTTCTCGGCAGCAATGGACGAACTGTCCGCGACCGCATTCGCGGCCTATCGCGGTCTGGTTTACGAAACGCATGGCTTCACCACCTTTTTCCGCCAGATGACGCCAATCTCGGAAATCGCCACGCTCAAGATCGGCTCGCGCCCTTCGAGCCGCAAAGCCAATGATCGGATCGAAGATCTGCGCGCCATTCCATGGGTATTTAGCTGGGCCCAGGCGCGCGTTATGCTGCCTGGCTGGTTCGGCGCAGGTCAGGCACTTGCCTCGTTCGAGGATAAGGGCTTGCTCAAGGCAATGGCGCAAAGCTGGCCATTTTTCCAAACCATCCTCGCCAATATGGAAATGGTGCTCGCCAAATCCGACATGGAAATCGCAGCCCATTATGCCACGCTGGTAGAGGATCAGGCGCTGTCCAAGCAGCTTTTCGGTGCGATCCAGTCGGGCTGGAACGCTGCGCATGACGGCCTGTTGGAGGCAACCGCGCAATCGGCGCTGCTCGAGGCAAGTCCTGCGCTCAACAACTCGATCCGGCTCCGCATGCCCTATATCGAGCCGCTCAACCATTTGCAGATCGAATTGATGAAACGCCATCGCGCTGGCGAAGATGACCCGCGCATCGCAGAGGGTATCCAGCTCACCATCAACGCAATAGCAACCGCGCTGCGCAACAGCGGCTGACGCCCAGCTTCGACCAATAAGGCTGCTGCTTCGACAAAGGGCGTGTTTTCACGCTTCACCTTGCGCGTGCCGCTGTTAGAGCATCGAGCCAGAAACATTCTGGAGAGCTTTCGATGCGCATCAAAACCACTGCCCTTACTGCAATTGCCTTGGCGCTTTCCGTGCCATTGGTTGGTGCACCTGCCATGGCGCAGGCTGCCCCTGCCGCCACCACGGCTGAAGTTGACCAGAATTCAGCGCTGAAAGCCTTTTTTGACGAGCAGGATAAGGAAAGGCTGGCCCGATCACCGCTTGGCAAATCCTATCGCGGGATCAAGGATGCCGATTATGGCCGCTGGGATGATTATAGCGAAGCCGCGGAAGCAAGAGATCATGACGCTGTTCAAGCTGCTTTGAAGGAACTCAGATCCCGTTTTGACCCGGATAAGCTGAGCCCTGAAAACCGCCTTTCATACCGTTTGTTCGAAAAGCAGGCGGAACGCTCAATTGCTGCCTTCCAGTTCAGTCACAATGATTATGTGTTCGACCAGATGAACGGGGCGCAAAGCCAGATTCCCGCCTTCCTGATCAACATTCACCGGATCGATAGCAAGGCCGATGCGCGCGCCTATATCAACCGGCTCTATGGTATCGGTACCGTGATGACGCAGGCGATCGCTACGTCGAAGGAACGGGCGGCCAAAGGCGTGATGCCGCCCAAATGGGTTTTCCCCTATGTCATCAGCGATGCCCGCAATGTGATCACCGGCGCCCCCTTCACCGATGGAGCCGACGCGCCGCTCTTCGCTGATTTCAAGGCTAAGGTCGGCAAATTGAAGATCAGCGATGTCGAAAAACAGTTGCTGATCGAAGAAGCTTTGCAGGCGCTGCTGAAAGGCGTGAAGCCCGCCTATGAATTGCTGATTGCCGAAATGTCGGCGCAGGAAAAGGTGGCGAGCACGGACGACGGCGTATGGCGGTTCAAGGACGGTGCGGCCTATTATGCGGAGCGGTTGGCCAACTACACCACCACCGACATGACGCCTGATCAGATCCACGATCTTGGCCTTTCCCAGGTTGCGCGCATCCATCGCGAGATGGACGTGATCCGTAAGAAAATGGGCTTCAAGGGCAATTTGCAGGCCTTCTTCAAATATATGCGTGAGGACAAGAAATTCTATGCGCCCGAAAGCGATGAGGGTCGGGCACTGTATCTTGCCGAAACGCAAAAGGCCTATGACAAGATCAAGCCGCTGCTGCCGCAATGGTTTGGTGTTCTTCCGCAAGCCCCGCTGGTGGTGAAACGCGTTGAGGAATTCCGCGAGAAATCGGCTGGCAAGGCATTCTACCAGAGCCCGGCACCCGATGGATCGCGGCCCGGCACTTATTATGCCAATCTCTATCGCATGTCAGACATGCCGCTGACCGAGGTCGATGCGCTATTCTACCATGAAGGTGTGCCGGGCCACCATCTGCAGCGTGCCATCCAGACCGAACTGAAAGACGTTCCCGCATTCCGGCAATTTGGCGGCGTCACCGCCTATTCAGAGGGCTGGGGGCTTTACTCGGAGAAGCTCGCCAAGGATATGGGCCTCTACACCGATCCGGCCCGCGATTTCGGACGACTGCAACTGGAACTGCATCGTGCCATCCGGCTGGTCGTCGATTCGGGCATTCACCACAAGCGCTGGACCCGCGAACAGGCGATCAAATATGTCGAGGATAATTCAGCCGACGCCCCCGGCGGGATCGTGAAGGCCATCGAGCGCTACATCGTCTATCCGGGGCAGGCGACCGCCTATATGGTCGGCCGCCTGAAAATCAGTGAGCTGCGCGACAAGGCGCAGAAAGCGCTGGGCAAGAAATTCGACGTGCGCGGTTTCCATGACACCGTGCTCAAGTCGGGACCTGTTCCGCTCGATGTGCTCGAGGAACAGGTCGACGCCTGGATTGCCTCGCAGAGATAAACTTAAAGCGGAACCATCCGGACCCGGAGCCCGTCCTTGGGCTTCGGGATCGGCCAGGCCTGCCATGCAGGATCGTAGCCCTCGGCGACCTCTACACGCACCTGCGTGAGCAAATGGTGCATGAACAGCTTCATCTGCATATAGGCAAAGTGCAGGCCAAGGCACATATGCGCACCGCCGCCAAAGGGCACCCATGCATATTTGTGCCGTCCTTTTGAATTTTCGGGCGTGAAGCGCATCGGATCGAATATTTCCGGGTTTTCCCAATATTCAGGCATCATGTGGGTGACCGTCGGGTTGATGCTGACGGTGGTTCCCTTGGGGATGGTATAGCCCATGAATTCAAAGTCGCGCAGCGCGCGGCGCGGGATTGAAGGCACGGGCGGGATCATCCGCAACGCTTCCTTGAACGCATATTCGGTGAGTTCGAAGGAATCGAGTTGATCAGGCGAAATCGCACTGCCGGCAGGCGCGATCGACAGGCATTCGGCGCGCACCTTTTCCTGCCATTCAGGGTGCTTGGCGAGCAGCCAGATCATCGATGTTACTGACGAAGTGATGGTATCGTGCGCGGCCATCATCAGAAAGTTCATATGATCGATGATTTCGCCATCGGTCATATATTGCCCATCGTCGCGGGTGGCGCGGCAGAATTGGCTGAACATATCCTGCCGGTTGGGGTTGCGGCGACGTTCCTCGATCTGCGGTCCGAAATATTTGATAAGGTAATTCCGGCCAGCGACGCCGCGCCCCATTTGCGTGAAGGGCAACGGGCGGCGCACCGGTGATATCGATGCGGCAACCATGTCGACAAAGGCCTTGTTGATCTTGTCCGCCTCTGGCCCCAGCGGCACGCCAAGGAAGGCATCAGCAGCCACATCAAGCGTCAGTTGCTTGATCGCAGGATAAAACAGCACGTCACCGCGCCATTTTGGCAATTGCTCGGCAAAGATGCGGTTCATGTCGGCAACATAGCCGCGCATCGGCTCTGGCTTGAAGGCGATGCCCAGCGCGCGCCGGTCCATGCGGTGATGGTCGAAATCCATCAGCATCAGCCCGCGCGGGAAAAGCAGATTGAGCACCGGGCCCCAACCCTGTTCAGACGAGAACAGCTTGTCGCGATCGAACAGCATCAGCTCATTCGCCTCTGCCCCAATCAGCGAGAGGTTGACTGCTCCAAAGGCGCTCGAGCGATACACCTTGCCATATTTGCCGATCATATAATTGATGAAGGCCGGCGGGTCGCGCAGGATGCGGAATGTGTTGCCAATGAAAGGCAGGCCATTTTCACCGGGGATATGATCCAGCGCTTCAGGTTTCGCGCGGGGCGTCCAATGCGGATTTGCGGCTTCGCTGCTGGCAAGTGCCATGGGGGAGGTCTCCGGTCTGTTTTAATTATTCGATTAATGCCGCTTACTGCCATTAGTGTTAACAAGGCGCAAGCGGGTTGCTTCACGCTTGTTTACGAAGCTGAACGCCAGCCAACGACGCCATTCAGATGCAATTCAACTGGCGAAGCGCAATCCCGCACCTACGATGGACCGTGCCTGCGAATCGGCCAAATGAGTAACAGAAGCTGCAGGCACCAATTGGGGTAATTCTGATGAGTGGATTGCGCGCAAAAATGGCCGCCCGGATTGCGGCTTTGGGGCTGGCCACCTTGGGGCTTTCGGCCTGCTATTATGATGCTGGTGTTGGCCTTGGCTATTATGACGATGGCTACAGCTATTATGATCGCTATGACTGCGATCCTTATAGCCCGTTCGATCGCTATTATGACTGCGACTATCGCTACGGCTTTTACAATATCGGCTATGGCGGCGGATGGTACCAGGATTATTGGTATCCCGGCTATGGCTTCTACATCTTTGACCGCGGCGGAAAGCGCTATCGGATGTATGACCATCACCGTCGCTATTGGGCCGGAAAGCGGCACGAATGGTATCGCGAGCATCACGGGCGCCGCGATGGCCGGGACAGATATCGCGATGGCGATCGTCGCCGCAATTATGGCGGCGCCAATGGCAATATCGGCTGGCCCGAGCAACATGGCGGACGGGTAGACGATCGTCGCGGACGCGACAGTTACCGCGATCCCAACGCTGTTGGAAGCGGACAGCCGGATATATGGCACCGCGATCGCAGGCGCGAAGAGCGTCGCGGCGATGGGCGCGGTGAACGTCGACGCGACTGGCCACAAAATGGCCAGAACGCGGCGCCATCCGTACCACCAGTGGCGATACCGCAAAGCGATCAACCGACAGGTCGGAGTGATGGCCGCGGCTGGCGACGGGGGGCTGAAGGAAGCACTCCTCGCATGCGCGATGGCAATCGCAGGGGCTGGCAGGCACCGCAGCAACCCCAGTCGCAACAGTCGGCTGCACCTGCACCCGCAGTTGCCCAACCCAGAACTGCAAGGCCAGGTCGCGATTATGAACGACCGCGCCGGGTCAACCAGACCGAGCCGCAGGAAAACTAAGGCCGCAAAAACAAAGGGCGGTCGTGCCGGGGGTACGACACGACCGCCATTCACCGGGGAGCGTTGCGGAGCCTAGGGAGAGGCTTTCCGCAGGTGGACCAGGACGCCCCCGATTCTAACTCAGTTTCTCATCTTCCCACCGCCCCAGCTTTTTGCCGTTGCGACGTGCTTCGATGGCTTCATCGGCAATACCCGTCAGATATTTCAGGTGGGCAAGCTGCGCCTGCTTGCGCGCGGCCGGGGTCAAACTTGCGACCGACGACACCAGCGACTTTGCGTCGCCATCGCTGAGGCCGATGACCAGCGCGAGGAACACCGACGCAAAACCGAGAGCGGTGACGGCTACCAAGGCGGTATCGGGCGACATGTTCATTTCCTCCTGAACAAAAGACCATTTTTTCTAGTGAAGAAACATATCGCGAAGGCTGGTTAACTTCGTGCCCAGAGGCGGGGTTAAGGCAAAATTAGGCACAAAAAAATCGGGGCGCCCAATCGGACGCCCCGGCTTGTCCGCAAAATTGCGCGATGCTTACTCGGCTGCGATCGCCATTTCGACGCGTTGCGGCCCACGGATCAGGCCGCCCGGATACGCACCGGTGCACACGCCGTCCTTGAAGGTCACTTCGCCCGACTTGATCGTATAGCGATAGCCCTCTGCCTTTTGCAGAAGGCGCTTGCCACCCGCTGGCAGATCGAAGGCGAGCCAAGGTTTACCCAACTTCAGCTTGTCGAAATCGATGATGTTAATGTCAGCAAGATAGCCAGGTGCAAGCACGCCGCGATCTTCGAGGCCATAGAGCACGGCTGTATCGCGGCACTGGCGCTTCACGGCGTTTTCGAGGCTGATACGCTTGCCGCGTTTGCGATCACGCACCCAATGCTGCAGCATGAAGGTGGGTGAGGCAGCGTCGCAAATGGTGCCACAGTGCGCGCCGCCATCGGAAAGCGAGTTCACCGTATCGTCCGATTCCTGCAAAGCTTCGAGGAAGTCGAGATTGCCGTCGGCATAGTTGAGGATGGGGAAATAGATGAACCCCTTGCCGTCATCCTTCATAAGCAGATCATAGGCATATTCGATGCCCGACTTGCCAGCCGCAGCCGCACGCGCCGCGATACTGTCCGCAGCGGTCGGCTCGTAATCGAAATCGGGCCCCATTTCATATTGGACCATCCAACCACCAGCGATGATCCGGTACAGGTCGGCGACGTCGACATCCGGGATTTCGGATGGTGTGTCGATCATCCGTTGGCGGAACTCCGGATCCTTGAGTTTCGCCAATTGCTGATCCCATGGCAGCGCGTCAATTTCGGCCCAGGCGGGTGAGAAGCGGAAGGGGTGCACTGTTCCCTGCCACGCCATGATGATGCCATTTCCGCGCAGCGCGATCTGCGCGACGATATTGGCGCCATTATCGTTCTGCGCACGCATTTCGGAAATCTGCTCGTCGAGCGGCAATTCCTTGGCAATCGACTGGAGCGCGGCGAAGGTGACCGGCAAGCCGGTTTCGCGGCTGAGCGCACCCATCCATTCAAATTCGTTCCACTCGCGCTTCAGGTCAGAAGCCATTTCGAACACGCCATAGCCGACCCGGCCCATACCGCGCCCGATTTCGATCAGTTCCTCTGCGGTCGCAGTGGTACCCGGCACTAGTTCGCCATCGATCGACTTGTGCAGGATGGTGCGCGATGTCGAAAAACCCAGCGCCCCGGCGCGCACGCCTTCCTCGACGATGCGGGACATTTCGGCGATGTCCTCGGCAGTGGGTACGGCGCCCGGCTGTTCCCGATCGCCAAGCACATATGCACGCACCGCGCCGTGCGGCACATGCGTGCCAATATCGACGGTGCGCGGCAGCCGCTCCAGCTCGTCCAGATATTCAGGGAAGGTTTCCCAGTTCCAGCTCATCCCCTCCGACAAGGCGGTGCCCGGAATATCCTCGACGCCTTCCATCAGGCTGATCAGCCATTCGTGCCGGTCAGGCTTGGCAGGCGCAAAGCCGACGCCGCAATTGCCCATGACGACAGTGGTCACGCCATGCCAGCTTGATGGGGCCATTTCCTGGTCCCAAGTCGCCTGGCCGTCATAATGGGTGTGCACATCGACCCAGCCCGGTGCGACGATCATGCCGGTGGCATCAATCTCTTCCTTGCCGCTGCCGCTGACCTTGCCGACCTGGCTGATCAGGCCGTTGTCGATTGCAATATCCCCCGTAAAACGCGCTGCGCCCGTGCCGTCGACGATCGTTCCGCCGCGAATAACCATATCATGCATGGCCGACTCTCCTCCTCCAAAGTGGGGAAGAGGCTATCACATTAATCGCGCGATTAAACCCCTATTCGGCAGGGTACGCCGGAGCGTTTGCCTTGACCCGTGAACCAAGCAGCCTGCGCAGCCGGTTGAAACCGCGCGTGATTGGGGCATTGCGATCCATCCATGCCGCATAGTCGGCATAGGCAGGGTCAGCCATGAGATGCTTTTCCTCGGTCTTGGCACGCCAGTAATAGACCGCGCTCACCAGTGCGAGCAGCGCTGTATTGCGCGCCATGTCGGCTATACTGCCGCTGGTGACAAGGAAGGGTAAGGTGGCGAGCCACCAATAGGCATTTTTGCTGAGATAGGCGGGATGCTTGGTCCAGCGATAGGGGCCGTGCGTCAAAATCCCGCGATGTGTCAGGTTCGAAAAACGCAAGCCAAAGGCAACCGTCGCCCAGGCATAGATAGCGGTCAAGATGACGAGGATCGCGCCCCAGAACCACAAAAGCCCCATCTGCCCATCAAACCAATAGGCCCAATCGCTAGTCGCGACATGGTAGTCGAGCGGCCCGCCATTGTTCATCAGGATGAAGGGCGGATAGCAGATCAGTGCCGCTACCCAACCGGACAGATACGGGTTGGCAGTCCTTATATGCGCGTCAAGCGGCTTCATCGTCAGCGCATAACCGACCGTTGCGAACTGCACATCAACCACGAACATCGTCGTGATCAGCGCGTTCGCGAGCCACACCGGATTTTGCCAGACCTCGGCAAAGTTCATGTTTACCAGATCGCGGAATCCCGGCGGGACAATCGAGACCATGAAAGCCAGGAAAAAACCTTTTACCGCCCATGCGCGCAAATGATGGCGAATTTCCTCTCCATCCCAATCGTCACGTCCAGCGATCCACGCGCCAAAGTGCCAACCGCCATCGCGGGGGTCGACCATGTAGCGATCGAGCCAGACGACATAAGGCACCGAGACGATCACCAAGGGAATGGCGATGAGGGTGAAGACCTCCATCGAAAACAGATACTGCCCGGCCCAATACCAGCGGCAGAGCATATAAAGCGCGGCAATGCCCGCCCATGTCGCCCAGAGCCCGGCAATCTTGATGATGCTGGTATCGAGCACTTCGGCGACCGGCCGTTTGAGCGACCAATCGAGGCCTGTGGACGGACGGCGATGAACCTTATCAACCAATGACGACCACAGGATCATTGGAAGGCCGCAGGCGACGACGGCGATCAGCGCTGCATAGGGCCCGGCAGCACGCTCAGGCAATCCGGGATAGCCTAGCGATGCAGCGATGCTACCAAAATTGCGCGCGATGAAGACCCACAGTGCCAGCCCGGCAAGCCCCGCAAGCCCGACAGCCGTGCTAACGGCCGAGCTTGGTCGCATATCGATACTGGTGGTTTCTGCCCTAGTCACAATCGCCGCAAATAGCGGAAAAGGGTTAAAAAAGCGATTGCCAAACCGCCTAGACGCGCACAGCCACCCAGACGATCAAAGCTGCCGCAGGTATGAGCATCGCCTGCGCCAGCAATGTGCCGGCAATCCGGCTCATCGACAGCCAGACGATAGTACGGCGATATTCGGGCTGGCTGACGCGGCCTTCAACAACATCGTCGGTCATGACCGAGAGTTGAGGATCAATGAGGACGAAGAGCAGGATGGTCGCAAAACCATTGACCACCGCCGACAATTGCGATGCCGTCACGCGGAATTCGGGGTGGAGGTAGCCGGCATAAAGCGACGCGATCACACCGACCGTCAGCAGTGCTTGAGCGACCACATTCATCGCTATCACCCGCCAGGAAACCGCCGCGGGTTTGGTCCAAAGCTTGAGGTGCTGGCTGCTCGGCAGTTTCACAGCGCGTGCCACCGTTTTCATACCCTTGGGCGTCAGCGCGCTCCACGCCAGCTTGGCAACCGAGCGATGGTGCTGGAATTCATCAATGGCCGCAGTGAACCAGCGTTGCACGGTTGGCACAGCCAGTGCGCCGAGGATGGTGGCAACTGTTGCCGAAAGCAGCACCAGCCGCATATCCATCAGAAGCCGCTCGCCGGTACCATCGGCAATCGCATTCTCGATCCGCTTTGCGAGGAAGGGCCCGAGGAAACTGTTCGAAGTCCGTGACACCAGCACCAGCACATTGAACAACGCAAAACTCAGGGCAATCTTGTGCGTCCGTACTCCGGCAATACGCGCGGCATAGGCAAGCGCGCCGATAAGGTGGATCACCAGCGTCAGCAGGCAGATGTTGAAAAGCGGCCAATCCATCGGCCGCCTTTATCAGGCCTTGCCTTGGCGCGCCAGCAAACGCAGGCGGAGTGCGTTGAGCTTGATAAAGCCTGCCGCATCCTTCTGGTCATAGGCGCCCGCATCATCCTCAAAGGTCACAACCTTTTCGCTGTACAGGCTATTCGGCGATTTGCGCCCAACGACCGAGGCGCTGCCCTTGTAGAGCTTTACCCGAACCGTGCCCGAAACATTGGCCTGGCTATGGTCGATGGCTGCCTGCAGCATCTCGCGCTCTGGCGAGAACCAGAAGCCGTTGTAAATGAGCTCTGCATATTTCGGCATCAGCTCATCCTTGAGATGCGCTGCGCCGCGATCAAGCGTGATGCTTTCGATGCCGCGATGCGCGCGAGCATAGATTTCGCCGCCCGGTGTTTCGTACATGCCGCGTGATTTCATCCCTACGAAGCGGTTCTCGACCAAGTCGAGGCGGCCAATTCCATGCTTGCGGCCGAGATCGTTTAGCGCGGCAAGCAACGTCGCCGGGCTCATCGCTTCGCCATTCAGCGCAACACCATCGCCCTTTTCGAAATCGATGGTGATATATTCGGGCTGGTCGGGCGCGTCCTCAGGGTTGACGGTGCGCGAATAGACATAGTCGGGCGTTTCTTCCCACGGATCCTCAAGGCATTTGCCCTCGGACGAGGTGTGGAGCAGGTTCGCGTCGGTCGAAAAGGGGCTTTCGCCGCGCTTATCCTTTGGCACCGGAATCTGGTGCTGCTCTGCCCATTCAATAAGGCGGGTACGGCTGGTCAGATCCCATTCGCGCCAGGGAGCGATCACCTTGATATCCGGGTTGAGCGCATAGGCCGACAGCTCGAAACGCACCTGGTCATTGCCCTTGCCGGTCGCGCCATGCGCGATGGCATCGGCGCCAGTCTCATGTGCGATCTCGACCAGGCGCTTGGAGATGAGCGGACGGGCAATCGAGGTGCCGAGCAGGTAATCGCCTTCATAGCGGGCATTGGCGCGCATCATCGGGAAAACGAAATCGCGCACGAACTCTTCGCGCAGGTCGTCGATGAAAATTTCCTTCACGCCCATCAGCGTTGCCTTGCTGCGCGCCGGCTCAAGTTCTTCACCCTGGCCGATGTCGGCGGTGAAGGTCACGATTTCGCAGTCGTAGGTC
>JALREL010000073.1 GCA_023262005.1 Sphingorhabdus sp.
GGTCTGCCAACTGCCCAATCAGTTGCGCTTGGGTTGCCGCATTAATTGCAGGCGATGATAGCGATTTGAGCAATTGCAGGGCCGCTTCATGCTCACCCTGGCGGCTAAGCAACAAGGCCTTAAGATAATCGATTTCGCTGCCGGACAATCCCTTGCTTTCCGCAGCGGATACGACATCTCTCAACTCGTCGACGCGGTTTGCCTTTTCCAGCAAGATACCAAGATTGAGATAAGCAGCTACGTGCGAAGCATCCGCTTGCAGCGCAAATTTGAACGCGCGTTCGGCCTGTTGCAATTGCGACAAGTCGGTAAATGCTTGGCCGATCGCGACAAAAACCTTGGGGTTGCTAGGGTCGATGCGTGCGGCATCGCCCAATGCGCGGAGCGCGGATTCGGGATGATCGATGCTGGTCAAGGCCCGACCAAGCTCGAGCAGCGGCCCCTGGTCGCCGGGCGCGAGCAACGCTGCCTTTTCCAGCATCAGGCAGGCATCTTCATACCGATCCTTGGAAATCAGCACTCGGGCAAGATTGGTGTGAACCAATGAGGAATTGGGATCGATCAGCCGTGCTTTCTGGAACGCTTCTATCGCCCCATCGAGGTCACCACTTTCATGGCGGGCATTGCCGAGATTGTTCCATGCCTCGAAATTGTTCGGCTGCTCATAGACAAGTCGCTCATACACCCAAACGGCTTCTGACGGTCGCCCTTGGGCTTTCAGCAGATCGGCGTGCATGCGTTGCAAATCTGGGGAAGATGCGTCGCCTTCAACCGCGCAAATCTGCAGCGCCTCTTTCCACCGGCCCAATTCCGAAAGGGCCTTGGCAAGGTTGATGCGGTTGTCGATGGTATCGCCGCCATTGTCCAAGGCGCGTTGCAGATAGTCCGCACCTTTTTCGGTGGCGCCGGCCTGGCAGCTGACCACGCCTGCAAATTGCAATATGTTCGGATCCCGAGGCAATGCTTTCAGCGCTGCTTCAGCCTGCACGAGGGCAGCCTTGAGATCGCCTTTTTGATAGGCCGCATAGGCCGCGCGCAACCGTTCCTGTGATTTCATGCCAGCGTCCTAGATAGAAAAAGGGCGGGAAACCAGTCCCGCCCTTTCCTTTTTTGCTTTGGCTTGCGTCAGAAGCGCAGGCGTGCCGAAACATATGCGCGGCGGCCGAGCACGTCGTAGAGCGACGGATCGGTACCCGACTGCACGTTTGGTGCGTAGGTTTCCGGCTGGCGGTCGAACGCGTTGTTCAGACCGAGGCGGAAGGTCAAAGCATCGACATTGGCTTCGAGACCGAAGTCGAAATACCATACCGAACCCGGACCGGTGAAGTTTTCACCCGGGAACTGCTTGGCTGCGCGGTTGACCATCTTGTGGATGTAACGAACGCGTGTGTCGAACTTCAGGTTGTCATCAAGCTGCCATGCCATGTTCATGGTGCCCTTCCAACGCGGGAAGCTGGTGCCCAGACCTGCGCCGAAGTAGGAAGCCGAACCGGCATAGTCGGTTTTCAGACCGCCAAGGCCGACATTCTTGAAGTCGATCAGGTAGTTCAGCAACAGGTTGAAGTTGATCGCCGAGGTTTCCGAAACGAACGGAGTCGGCAGGCGATAACCCAGCTGTACGTCGATACCCGAAGTCTTCACCGAACCCTGGTTGATTGCCTGGAAGTAACCCGTTGCAGGGTCGCCGCCGAGCGATGCCGGCAGGTAAATACCGGTGATGTTGTTGCCCGAACGAGCAATACCGGCACAATAGGGGCTGCTTGCAGCCAGGTTCGGATTGATGTCATTGTAACCATAGCACGAAGCGATGATTTCGTTGACGTCCGGCGAGAAGATCGTGTCCTTAATCTTGATGTTGTAATAGTCGATCGAGCCGGTGAAACCGCCCGCCGTGAACACACCACCAACGGTGAAGGTATCCGACGATTCAGGCTTCAGGTTCGGGTTACCCGTAACCGTGATGAACGCCTGACCACCCGGAGTTGCAGCAAAGGTTGCAGCCGTAGTGGAACCAACGCCGGTTGCAACGCAAAGGTTGGTTGCAGCGGCACCGCCAGTGGTCCGGAAGTTCGAAGATGCCGAGCACGGGTCAAAGATCTGCGGGAAGCTGCCGCCGCCCGAGAAGAGTTCACCGAAGTTCGGTGCACGCACCGAATGCTGATAGCTGGCGCGCAGGCGGACAGCATCGATCGGCGAATAAGACAACGTACCACCATATGCCCAATCTTTCGAGGGAGCACCGTCAACGCCATTCTGGATGTCGTTGAAGTCGCTCTTCGAATGACGTGCGGTCAGCGACAGTTCCAGATTGTCCATGATCGGAGCGCGAAGCTCGCCAAAGAAATCGAGGAAGCTGTTGGTGCCGAGGTCGGGGGTTGCGGTGTTGAAGCCTGCGATCGGGCCGAACAGCGAACCCGGATCGAACGCATAGCGGAACTTGCGCGATTCGAGACCGAAGACGACGCCAAGCGGACCACCCGGAAGCTCGGTCAGCTCACCGCTGACATAAGCCTGTGCAATCTTTTGCGTGAAGGTGGTCTTGGTACGACCGACTTCATCGACATAGGCAACGCACTCAGGCGAAAGCGGCTGGATACCGAACGGGTTGAAGCCGCCGGCGCAAAGCGAACGTCCGCCGTCAGCTGCTTCAAGCAGTTCCTGAACGCGCTGTACGTTTACGTTACCGCGAGCTTCTTGGTCGATCGTTGTGCGACCCCAGCTATAATAAGCTTCGTAGCGCCATCCTTCAGCGATCTCACCGCGAAGACCAATCAAGCCTTGCAGTACTTCGTTGTCGAGGACCTGCTCACGCAGGCCGGTCGGCAGGAAGCGGTAACCGATACGCACGCCTTCAGCAGCGCCCGTTCCGGCCAGGTTTGGATCGTCACCAGTACGGGTGAGCAGCAGGTTGCGAAGATCGGTCGGCAGGAACGGGTTGGTGATCGGAGCCACCAGACCAGTGATACGGCCGCCAGGAGCAACCAGCGGCGAACGAGCGTTCAAGCCCGAGGCGGTGCTGGTGGGGTTCACGATACCCGTACCAACCGGGGTCGGTGCGAGTGCGGTCGACGAGGTGTACTCGGTGAAGCCACCCTGGATGAACAGGTCGAACGACGGATTGATTTCGTAGTGACCGGTCAGGAACGCCGACTTACGCTCCAGCGGGAGCACAAGGATGTTCACGATGTCGAAGTTGTACGAATAGAAATCCGGGAAGAAGTTCAGGTTCGGGTTTGCAGCCGAATCAAGCGCATAGCGGAAGTTCGAAACATCAACCGGGCTGTTGAACGTACCAACACCGAACAGCGTACCGTCAGAGTTGAAGCCGAGCTGGGTGCCATTCGGCGTCTGGGCCGCTGCTACACCGTAGCTTGCGAACAATGCGTTGATTGCCGCCTGGCTGATGGGGTTGCCAGCGCTCTGCGTATAACGACCGGTCGGGAAGGTGCCCGTGGTTGAAGTCGCTTGCGAAGCAAACGGACGCTGAGCCTTGATCAAGCCCTGGCGCTGCGAATATTCAGCCGAGAATGCGATGTTACCGCGGCCGTCGGCGAAGTTGCCACCGATGGTGCCGCTGATCTGATATTCACGGGCATCCATTTCCGAAACAGTGTTCGAATAGGTTGCGCGAAGATCGATGCCTTCAAAATCATCCTTAAGGATCATGTTGACGACACCGGCAATAGCGTCAGCACCATAAGCCGCACCTGCACCACCGGTGGTGACGTCGATGCGCTCGATCAGGCCCTGCGGGATAGTGTTCAAGTCGACCGTCTGGCTGCTCGAAGACACCATCGGACGACGGCCATTGATCAG
>JALREL010000087.1 GCA_023262005.1 Sphingorhabdus sp.
GCGATAAATCTTTGGACTTTCGTCATCATCCGGTATTAGCTCAAATTTCTCTGAGTTATTCCGAACCCAAGGGCAGATTCCCACGCGTTACGCACCCGTGCGCCACTAGACCCGAAGGTCTCGTTCGACTTGCATGTGTTAAGCATGCCGCCAGCGTTCGTTCTGAGCCAGGATCAAACTCTCAAGTTTGATTTGCAATCATCTGCTCCGGGGGAAAACCCGAGGCGGACGACCGAAATTTTGAGGTTCCGTTCCTGCACAAAAGTCAATTACTATATATGGATATGCGTAAAGGACATATGTGCAAGTCGGCTAAGTTGGTTACCCGAACACCCTGCGCCTCAAAGCCGCAGGATCCGGGGCCGCCGCCCACATGTCCCTTCATCAAACATCACAATGTCAAAGAGCTGCCCAGTAAAACCAGACACACCGACAAAAAACCGGACACTCAGCGTTCCCCGATATTCCTACCGGAGGAGGGAGTGTCCTGTTATGTTGGCGACCGGGTCGTGGAAGCGTTGGCGTCCCGTCCGGTGAAGCGGCATCTAGGCCTAGCGTTTGATTCGGTCAACAGGCTTTTTGCAATTTTATTTCAATTTTTTTGCGGTCACCCAGAAAATCGAGGATTTTGTAAGCAATTTTCGATAGTTGCATGGTGATGGGCGAACAACCAGCAGCAACTCCGCCGGAGGGCGCAGATTTCGGAAACCGCGTGAAAAGGGCGGTTTTCTGGCGTTCCGGCACGCAAATCCTCTCGCAGATGGTGAGTTGGGCCGCGACTCTCGCGGTGATCCGAATTCTTGATCCAAGCGACTATGGCCTGTTCGCGATGACCTCCGTGGTCCTCGTTTTCCTGAATTTCCTCAACGGATATGGCTTTGTGAGCGCGCTGATCCAGTCCGAATCGGTCGAACCGATCCGAATCAGGCAGGCGTTCGGGATGCTGATTCTCCTCAATGTGGGATTGGCGCTGATCCAGTTGTTCGTCGCCGCGCCCCTTGCTGCCGCTTATTATCGCGAGCCGATGGTTGCAGAGATGCTGCGGTGGCAATCGCTCATCTATCTCGCAACACCATTCCTGATTCTCCCCGAAGCGATGATGACGCGCGAACTCGAATTCAGGAAACCGGCAATCATCAACTTGGTCACCTCGCTGGTGGGGGCTGCGGTCTCGCTGGGAATGGCGCTGTGGGGTGCGGGTGTCTGGACATTGGTCTTTGCGCCCATCTCCATTTTCTGGAGCCGCGCGATCATGCTGATGGTGACAACGCGATTCTGGGTGATGCCCAGTTTCAATTTTCGCGGGGCCGGCCATATCTTCACCTTTGGCACGGCTCTGCTGGTTGGCCATGGCTTTTTCATCATCCAGAGCCAATCGGACATCTTCATCGCCGGGCGGCATTTCGACACCCATGATCTTGGGCTTTATGCAGAAGCGTTGTTCCTGACCCAATTGTTCGCGACCAAGTTCATCCCGCCGCTGAACGAGGTGGCATTTCCAGCCTATGCCCGCATCCAGCATGACAAGGGCAAGCTGGCCTACAGCTTCCTCAAGGCCGTGCGCTTGATCATGCTGGTCGCTTTCCCGCTCTATCTCGGGATGGCGGTAACCGCGGCACCATTTGTGGCGACGCTGATGGGCGACAAATGGCTTGAGGCGACACCGATTGTCGCCATCCTGGCGCTGGCAATGCCGGTGGCAACGCTGCAATTCCTGTTTCAGCCGGCAATCAACGCGCTTGGCCTTCCCGGTATAACGATGCGCAATTCGATCGCGGGTGCGATCATCATGCCGCTCGTTTATCTGGTGGCCATTCGTTTTGGGGCGACCGGACTGGCATGGGGCTGGCTGGTTTCATTCCCGCTGCTGCTTGCCTTCACCATCTATCAGGCAAAGCCGCATATCGGATTCGGGATTGGCCAGCTATTCAGTACTATCGTGCCCGGCTTTGGCGCAGCGTTGGCAATGGCAGCAATGGTCTGGCTCTTCGATCGCTATCTGGTCGAGGTTGTGATGCCCTGGCTGCCGCCGGTGGCACACCTGCTCTTGTTGGCAGCGACTGGCGTTGCGGCTTATGGAGCGTTGCTGTGGTTTGGCTCACGCGCGACTGCTCGGGAGGTCATCGATCTGGTGGTTCGCCGCAAGCCGCCAGAGGAACCGCAAGCTTCCTAAACCGGCGCCACGGCGCGTGCCATTTTGCGCAACGCGATTCGATCAAACCACAAGAGTTCCAGCTTAGCCCTTGGCCGCATCGACGGCAGCTCTCGCCGATAAAGATTCGCCATCTGGCGTGGCAAATTCTTCGGCCCGCTATCGCGCATGATGCGGCTGATCATCGCATTCTGGAAATGGCGGACACTGTAATTGATCATCCGCCGATACTGCATTTGCCAGCTCGCCGGTGAAAGCAGGCGCACCGGGGCGCACAAAAAGCCTGCGCCTTCGCAGATCGCAACCCGCTGATCACGCCATTGGCTTTCATCGGCAAGGTCGGTCTTGGCCATCGCGCAGATCAGGCCATCATCGCCAATCACATCATCGGGCAAGCGAATGTTCGCGGCCTTCATTCGCGACAGGAAATCCCCGCGCAGGGCATAAAGATCGCCGAACAGGCCATGCTCGGCGCGCATCGCCTGCTGGTAATGGGCCATCTTGCGTCCGTTCATGGGCAGGCCAGCTGCTGCGTTGGCCCCCGGCTGTGCCTTCAGTGTTGCCTCCAACGCCGCGATCGACCCGGGAACAATCTCTGCATCGCCATCGACGAACACATGCGTTGCATGAAATGCGGAAAGTTGGTCGAACAAGAATCGGTTCCAGCTGCGCGCCTTTCCGCCTTCCTTGAATACATGCACCCGCACGTTCGAAGCCGTCGACGCTATATCAGCGGCGATAGAGGCGGTAGCATCGGTTGACCCATTGACGACCACATGGATGGCGACTTCGGTATTGTTCAGCGGCAGGCTTTTGAGGCAGGTTGCAATCCGCGCCGCTTCATTATGCGCGAGGACTGCAATGCAAATGGGGGCCGCATCCGACATGCAACCCCCATAGCAAATAGCGAATTCAACAAAGGTAAATTCTGATTACGCCTTCAACAGGCCGATCTCGATCAGCCGCTCTTTCAGATAATCATCGGCAAGGATCGGCTCTGGATAGCGGTTCGGATTTTCCGCGCTGATGCACTGCGGCAAGGTTGCGATCGGGTAATCCGAATTGAGATGCAGGAAGAAGGGCATCGAATAGCGGCTGAACTTTGACCGTTCCCCCATCGGATTGCGCACGCGGTGCGTGGTCGAGGGCAGGAAATGGTTGCACAGCCGCTGCAGCATATCGCCGACATTGAGCGACAGCCCGCCTTCGGGCGGCGAGACATCCATCCAGGTGCCATCGGGCCGCAATATCTGCAGCCCCGATTCCTCCGCGCCCAGCAAAAGCGTTATGAGGTTGATATCTTCATGCGCACCGGCGCGGATGCAGCCTTCGGTATCGCCCTCGATGGGCGGATAGTGAAGCAGCCGCAGGATCGAGTTGCCGACATTGATCTTGTCGTCAAACCAGTCAGCCTCAAGACCCAGATAAAGCGCGAGGTAGGAAAGGATCTTGGCGCCAACCCGGTCGAATTCGGCATAAAGCGGCTCGAACACGTCGCGGAAACCGGCCACGCTGTCGGGCCAGATGTTTTTGAGCATCTCGGCTTCGAGCGGATGACCAGCCGGAAGCGTACGGCCCACATGCCAGAATTCCTTCAGGTCATGATGGTCCGCACCCTTGGCGATCTCGGTCTTGAACGGCGTGTAGCCGCGCTGGCCGGCAATATCCTTGTCGTACCAGCGCATTTTCTCTTCGGTCGGCCGAGCGAAGAGTTCTTTGGAGAGCCGCCATGCCTCCTTGGTAAGGTGTGGGTCGATGCCATGATCGATCACCTTGGCAAATCCGTAGGTGCGGAAACTGTCGCCTAAGGCTTTCGATATGGCTTGGGTGTCGCTGCTGCTCAGCGAAATATCGGGCATTTGAGTCATATCCATGCGAATAGCCCTTGACCAAAGGCCGCGCCAGAGAAATTGACCCCGATCAAACAAGGCCATCAAAGGAAAGCAAAATGTCCGAGCAATATTGGCTGATGAAGTCGGAACCCGACGTTTACAGTTGGGATGACCTTGTCGCTGAAAAGGAGGGAATGTGGGATGGCGTGCGCAACCATGCCGCCGCGCTCAACATGAAAACGATGAAAAAGGGCGACCTCGCCATTTTCTATCACAGCAATATCGGCGTCGAGGCTGTCGGGATTATCAAGATCAGCAAGGAAGCCTTTATCGATCCCACCGACGAGAGGGGAAAGTTCGTCGCGGTGAAGGTGAAGCCGGTCAAGAAACTGAAAAACCCGGTGCCGTTGAAGGCGATCAAGGCCAACCCCAAATTGGCAGAGATGGACCTTGTCCGTCTGTCGCGCCTCTCGGTTGGCAAGGTCAGGCCAGAGGAATGGACCGAAGTCATGAAGATGGCAGGCGAGAAAGTTTGACGATCAATTCCAGCCATGTCCAACATCGCAATCCTTACCCCTGCCCCGGATTATTGGGAAAACTGGTCTCTGCCCAAGGCGCATTATGAGCGATTGCTCGGCCCCGATCTAAGCTTTCGGCCGTGGACCGAGCCGGGCGATCTTTCCCAGTTCAACCTTATACTGCCCTTGCTGGCTTGGGGTTACCAACGTGACGTACCCGCATGGTTTGCACTGCTCGACCATCTGGAAACAGCAGGGCTGCCAGTTGCCAATCCTGCCAAGGTTTTGCGCTGGAACAGCGACAAGACCTATCTGGCTGAGTTGACCGAAGCTGGTGTGGCAACCGTGCCCACCTTGATTCGAGAATCGATGAACGATGCCGCGCTCGAAAGCGCACGCGCCATTTTCGAAAGCCCGCGCCTCGTCGTCAAACCCCCCATTTCGGGCGGTGCGGATGGCACCTATCTGATCGGCCCTTCCGATACGCTGCCGCCAGAAGCAGTTGGCCAAAGGATGCTGGTGCAGCCCTATCTGCCAGCCATCGCGGATGACGGAGAATATTCGCTATTCTATTTTGGCGGCCAATATAGCCACGCCATCAGCAAGCACCCAGCGCACGGCGACTTTCGCGTCCAGGAACAATTTGGTGGAGTGGAACGGAGTATCGATGCGCCAGCCGATGCAAGAGCGCTTGCCGAAACCGCCATGGTCGCTGCCGATCGGCTGCTAGGTTGTGGAACCCTGACCTATGCCCGCGTCGATATGGTGCGCGATAGCGAGGGAACATTCCGGCTTATGGAGTTGGAATTGATCGAGCCCAGCCTGTTCCTGCATTTTGCGCCCGATGAAGGGGCGCTTTTTGCGAATGCCGTGAAAGCGAGCAATCAAGCCGACCGATAATCGGCAATAATCTCCCCACAAGCCCTCAGCTCTTCCTCATGGCTTATCTCGCGCCATTCTTCTTTGAGCGCAGCAGCTTCCCACTCCTGCATGGCCGGGTGCGCGAGGATATGGTCGACCCAGGCCTGACTCTTGCCAACATCGAGGCCATAGGTGCGAACACGATAGGCCACAGGCGCGAAAAAGGCATCGGCTGCGCTGAATTCCGGACCAGCCAGATATGGGCCGCCGAAGCGGGACAGGCCTTCCTCCCACAATTCGCGAATGCGCGCGACATTGGCCTTGAGCGCATCGGACATTGGTTTGGGCTTCACACGCACACCAACATTCATCGTGCAGTCGTTACGCAATGCAGCAAAGCCGCTGTGCATTTCCGATGCCGCGCATTGCGCCCAGCCGCGCGCGTCGGCATCCTTGGGCCATACGCCCTCATGCCGGTCGGCAAGGTAAAGCGTGATGCCCATCGAATCATAAATGGTGCGGCCTTCGTGCAGCAGCACCGGCACCTGCCCGGTAGGCGAGAAGGCACGAAATTCTTCGTAATTGCTCGGCTTGGTAAAGGGTTCGAACCTGTCTTCGAATTCCAACCCCAATCCTTTCATCAGGAGCCAGGGACGCAGTGACCAACTCGAATAATTCCGGTTTGCGGTGATCAGCGCATAATCCATCTCGTGCCTCCAGAAATGTTGCCCATGCCTATGGCAGGCGGCTCAAATCCAGCCAATTGGAATCCGCGCGATCATGATAGCTGTCGATCACAGCAAAAGGGATACGGAAGGGGAAACCCCAATTACTGTTCCACATCGCAACGACACCCGTACGCGTTGCAGGCTCGAATATCATCGTTGCGCGATAGCCGTCGACCGCACCCGAATGGCCTTCGAGCCGAAGGCCGTTATAGCTGAAACTTCGCCAGCCCAGCCCATAGGAAGCATCGCCATTGGCCTGTCGCAAATCTCCGCCATAGAGGCGCCCGGTCTTCACGCGCGGTGCATGCGCAATTTTGAGCACCGACGCGGGCAGCACATCGGGATATTCACCCATCATCGCCTGCATCCAGCGCGCGAAATCGACAATATTGCTTTCAATCCCGGCGGCTGCAGGGACGCGCCAATAGGCTTCTTTCAGTTGGCGGACATGCTGGCCATTATGCGGACGGGCCCAATCGCTCGAGTTGGTCAAACCCGCCATCCCGTAGCGCGCGCTGACCATGCCGAGCGGCCGGAAAAAGCGATCATGGACCGCTTCGTCAAATGGCTGCTTGGCCGCGCGCGCCAATATCTCGCTTGCGGCGTCAAAGGCTATATTCTGGTAGGTGTGGCAGGTGCCCGGCTCGCACTGCAATGGCGCCTCTGCCAGGCTTCCCCGCAATGCGCGCGGATTTTGGCCATCTTCCAGCCGCTCGTCATAGGCATTTTTGGTAAGACCCGTCTGCTGCGACATTATCTGCCCCACGCTGATCCGCGTTTCCGCGTCGCCAGGCAAGCGCAGCGAACTGCGCCAAGTGCTGGCTGGCCGGTCGAGATTGATCCGGCCTTCATCGACCAGCTTCGCTGCCAAAATGCCGGTCGCTGTCTTGGAGACCGACGCCCAGCGGAATACCGTCTGCTGCCCGACGAGTGCCCCGGTTGAGCGATCAGCAAATCCGTAGGTCCGTACGAAGCTGATCCGGCCATCTTCGACCACCGCAACTGCCAACCCGGCCATTTCGGGGCGCAGCGACAATTCGGCCAATTGCTGTTCCAAGGCTGGGTAATCTATCCGCCCTTCCCATTCCTCTGGCGTGTCGGGAAGGTTACCGATTTTCGCTGACACTTCGGCGATGTTAGGGATGTAATCAGAGGCAAGATCGCCTTCTTCTATCGCGAAACTGGCAATCCATCCGACGATCAGCAGCATAACGGCGGCAACCGCATACCAAGCCCAGTTTTTGACAATACGTTTGCTAGGCATCAAATTCTGCCGGCTTCCTGACCCCAATGCACGCCATCACCTTCGCAGCAATGGCATGGTCCGCGATAGCCCGCGAGCGATGAGGCCTCTTCGGCGACAAGCGCCGCTTCGATGCTATTCATCGCTCCCTTTTGGGATTCAGAGTCCGGTATCTGCATCACTCTCTATCAGGCCAGGTAATGCGCCGTGGTTTTTGCGGCGACTTCATCCGCAGTTACGCCCGGCGCCATTTCAATCAAGCGGAAAGGCGAAGCATGGTCGGGACGCTGGAAAACGGCGAGATCGGTAATCACCATGTCGACAACATTCCTGCCCGTCAGTGGGAGAGTGCAGGCCGGAATGAATTTGGGGCTACCGTCCTTGGCGACATGTTCCATCACCACGATGATTTTCTTGACGCCTGCGACCAGGTCCATCGCGCCACCCATTCCCTTGATCATCTTGCCGGGAACCATCCAGTTGGCGATGTCGCCATTTTCGGCAACTTCCATTGCACCAAGTACGGTGAGATCGATATGCCCGCCGCGGATCATCGCGAAGGATTGTGCGCTGTCGAAATAGGCTGACTGCGGAAGTTCGCTAATCGTTTGCTTGCCTGCGTTGATCAGGTCAGGATCGACTTCATCGTCATAGGGGAAGGGCCCGATGCCAAGCATGCCGTTTTCGGACTGCAAAGTCACATCCATGCCCTCGGGGATGTGGTTTGCCACCAGCGTCGGAATGCCGATGCCGAGATTTACATAATACCCGTCCTGCAATTCCTTTGCGGCGCGGGCCGCCATCTCGTCGCGGGTCCATCCTTTGGTTAGGCCGTCATGCGTTGTCATGGGGTGTATCCACTTCTGTAGCTTTGGGAGAATGCGTAGCAGCAGCGACCGCTGCGGGATAGGGGAGCAGGAACCAGCCCCTGTCGGTCCAGGCATCGAGCCGGATCGCGTAATCCGGATCGCGCAGGTAATCGAATAATTCGTCAAAATCGGATTTGCGGTCGCCGGCGATGGCGAGCACGCAGTGTGTAGCGGCGAAATTCCACCGCCGCTCCTGCTTGCGAAGGCCGGGCCAAGCGAACAGCTGGATATCGTCAGCCTGCATCGCGGGAAAGTCGCCGCCCTGCAAAAGCGCAAGGTCTTCAGCAAGTTCGCCTGTGCTGCGATCGCTTACCCAGGCGATGACGATGCCATTGTCGCGCAGGTACTGAAGCAGTTCGCCGAAGCCGATCGCCTCACCATCGCTTAATTCGACACCGGGCGCTTCGTCCATGTCGATAATGATAGCCGATGGTTTGTCCCCGCAATCGACCGCGCGCGGTTCGATCAACGACACCTTTTCAACCAGCACGGCAGAGCGCACTGATGCGCCGGCCTGCCTGCGCTCGGCCTGCGCCAAGGCATAGCGTGCCATCGGCAGATAGGGATGGTTGATATCGGCAAGCGCCACTGGCTGGGCCGGGATCTGCGCCGCCTGCACCACAGGTTCGGCTGCGGGAGTCGGTGTTTCTTCGACCGGAGCGACAGTGACCACCGCCTCGCGCTGCGCCTGAGGCAGGTCGGCAAGTTGTTGCTCGGCAGCACGAGTGCGCGCCTGCGCAGCATCAACCTGCGTCTTGCCGATGGCGCCCGCTGCAACCACAGGCAGCAGCGCCGCTGCGCAGCCTTGCAACAACGCAGCGGAAACAATCAGAAGAACGACCGCGCCGAAGCGCATCAGGCAGCCTCGCGCTCCCGCACGGTGCGGAACTCGATCTTCTTGTCGTAGGGCGCGCCCACGATCATCCGGTTCACATAGACGCCGGGCAAGTGGATGCAGTCGGGATCGAGGCTGCCTGCGGGCACCACTTCCTCGACTTCGACCACGCACACCTTGCCGCAAGTGGCGGCGGGCACGTTGAAGTTGCGCGCGGTCTTGCTGAACATCACATTGCCGGTTTCGTCGGCCTTCCATGCCTTGACGATCGACAGGTCGGCAAAGATACCGCGTTCGAGGATGAACTCCTCGCCGTCGAAATTCTTCACCTCTTTGCCCTCTGCCACCGCGGTGCCGACGCCCGTTTTGGTGTAAAAGCCCGGGATCCCCGCCCCACCCGCGCGCATCCGTTCCGCCAGCGTGCCTTGGGGGCAGAATTCGACCTCGAGCTCTCCTGCCAGATATTG
>JALREL010000003.1 GCA_023262005.1 Sphingorhabdus sp.
AGCAGCGGGAAATACCGCTCCAGAAATTCGTTGGGCACATTGGTAAAGCCCGGCCATAGTGAGTGGCCGTCTGGCCCGTCGCCCATTGGACGTCCGGGAATGCCGCCAAAGCCGATCTGGAACAGTTGGAACCAGTCACCCTTTTTATCGTTGCCTGAATAAAAGACATGGGGGCTTGAGGAAAAACCGGCCGCATTTAGGAATTCCGGTGTTTTTTGCCCCAAAAGGCCACCTAAAATGTCGAAAATGCGGCCCAGCGCATGCGTACGACCCGAGAGCGCTGCTGGAAATTTCGGCTTGAGAAGTGAACCATCCGGAATGCGGACATCGATCAGATCATAAAAGCCATCGTTGAAGAGAATTTGGGGATCGAAGACCATGATAATGTAAATGCCAAAGAACATTTTGATCATGTTTTCGTTCAACAGAAAGTTGATCGAAGCCTGACTTTGCGGGTCCGTCCCGGCAAAATCGAGCACGACCTTTTCGCCTTCGCGCCACATCGTGCATTTGATCTTGTAAGGGCCTGCGCCCATGCCATCATCGCAGATATAATCTTCGAAGCCGACCGGTTCCTCGCCAATCGCCATCGAAATCAGCGATTTCATGGCGCGGTGGTTGCGGGCAAGCAGTTCCTGCGTCGCGGATACATAGACGTCATCACCAAAGCGCGCGGCCATTTCAATCACCCGTCGCGCCGCAACCCGGCAAGAGGCGATCAATGCGTTGAGGTCCGCCTGGCACCAATCGGGCTTGCGCGTTTGGTGCATGACGAGCTTCATCAGGTCTTCGTTATACTCGCCATTTTTCCAGATCTTGACCGGCGGGATGCGCACCCCTTCTTCAAAGATCGAATGCGCATTGATCGGCATCGAACCGACCACCTTGCCGCCGATATCTGACTGGTGGCCAAACATCGAGGTATAGGCAATCAGGCGCCCGTCCTTGAACACCGGAAGCAGCACCAGCCAGTCGTTCGAATGGCTGACCGCGCCCGCGCAAGAATAGGGGTCGGACAGGAAGATCATGTCGCCATCTTCCAGCGTGCCATCATAATTATCGAGGAAGCCGCCAATAAAGCTGCCGAACTGGCCGACGATCATCTTGCCTGTATGATCGGCGATCAGCGGAAAGGCATCGCCTTGTTCGCGGATACCCGGTGACATTGCGGTACGAACGAGCGTCGCATCCATTTCGATACGGGCATTGCGCAGCGCGTTTTCAATGATGTCGAGCGTGACGGGGTCAATCGCGACCTTGTTGAACGGGGTCTTGTTGGTTTCAATGATTGTGGCGGGCATAGTGTCGCCTCCTCAAGCCAGATTGATCAGGATGTTGCCGACCTTGTCGACGGTCGCAACGCATCCGGTTTCGATGAGCGTGGTGGAATCCATTTCGACGACGATGGCCGGTCCCGGGATGATATCCCCCTGGCGCAGCTTCGACCGGTCATAGATCACCGCCGCCTGTTCCTTGCCATCCATCCACAATGTGTGATCGCGCATCTTGGCGGCGGCTGGATTGCCGTCACCCTTGGGCAGTTCGGCGGCAGGCAGATCAAGTGCCTGCCCCAACGCCACGGCACGCAGGTTCACGATTTCGTGAGGCGTATCCATGTTGAAGGTGAAGAGCCGCAGATGCTCCTCGTCGAAGCGTTTCAATATGCCGTCGATGCCATCGCGCTCAAGCACTTCGGGCGTGATGGTCAATGGCACTTCGAATGCTTGCCCGGCATAGCGGACATCGATTTCAAACTCGCTGCTGATATCCGCATCCGCAATACCATCCGAACGCAGTTCTGCCCGGGTCTGGTCAGCCATTTCCTTGAGGATAGCGATCAATTCCTGCGCGTCGGTGGTGGTCGCCAGTCGCGAGAAGGAGCGTGCGGTTTCGGTGCGCATCCGCGTGGTCGCATCCCCCAAGGCACAGAGCACACCGGGCGAAACCGGCGAGACCGCAGGCCAGCTTCCCATCAACCGCGCAACCGCGTTGACATGCAATGGCCCGGCTCCGCCAAAACCCATGAGCGCAAAGTGGCGGGGGTCATAGCCTTGCTGCACCGAGATCATTCGCAAAGCGCCGAACATGTTTTCATTGACGATATCGATGATACCGCGAGCTGCAGACATGAGGTCGATGCCGAGCGCATCAGCGATGGTCTGCACCGCCTTTTTGGCGCCCTCACGATCGAGCTGGAAACTGCCGCCGAGCAGGTTTTCAGGCAGGTAACCCAGCACAACATTGGCATCGGTCACGGTCGGGAGTTCACCGCCCTTGCCATACGCCACCGGCCCCGGAACCGCACCGGCCGATTGCGGGCCGACACGCAGAGCGCCGGTCAATTCGGGCACATAAGCGATCGATCCGCCGCCGGCACCCACGGTCTTCACGTCAAGTGACGAGGCACGCACCGCGAGATGCCCGACCTCTGTGGTACGGACGCGGCGCGGCTCCAGATTTTCGATCAACGCAACGTCGGTCGAGGTGCCACCGACGTCAAGCGTCAGGATATTCTTGATTCCGGCATTTTTGCCCACCCAGAGTGCTCCGGTAACCCCACCTGCAGGACCGGACATCAGGATGTTGACCGGATGCTCTTCAGCCTTTTGGGCAGACATCAAGCCGCCGTCCGAACGGAGCAGAGAGAGTTTTCCAGCAAAACCTGAATCCGCGAGCTTGTTGCGCAGGTTGGAGACATATTTGCTCACCACCGGGCGCACAGCTGCGTTGGCGACGGTCGTCAGCGTCCGCTCGTATTCCTGCATTTCGGGTAGGACTTCGTGGCTGAGCGACACGGGAACATCCTGCATGATTTCACGCGCCAGTTCGCCAACGCGCTTTTCGTGCGCGCCATTGGTATAGGCATTCATGAAGCTGACGGTGATGGCTTCGACGCCCTGGTCCTTCAATTGCGTTAACGCTGCACGCGCCGAGCTCTCATCGAGCGCGCGGACCTCCTGACCCTGCGCATTCATCCGGCCGCCAACCGTCACGGTGTCTTCGAGAGCCGCCAGCGGTGTCGGTTTGGGCCAGATGATCCATGCAGCGAGGCCGCCGGGAACATAGGACCGGGCGATCTGCATGATATCGCGATAGCCTTCGGTCACGATCAGGCCGACGCGGGCCCCTTTGCCTTCAAGCACAGCATTGGTGGCAACGGTGGTGCCGTGGAGGAAATATTCGATTTCCGCCGGCTTCACCCCCGCATTGGCGCAGATCGCGGTCACGCCGTTCAATATCCCCTCGCTGCTGTCGTGCGGCGTAGAGGGCGTCTTGTGGCGCCAAAATGCACCGGTGTCGGCATTGAACAGCAACAGGTCGGTAAATGTCCCGCCGACGTCCACGCCCAAACGATACCCCATTATAGTCTCCTCAAGCTGCTTTGGGGAAATGTGGCGCTTGCGCGACCATTCCCGGCAGTTTTCTTCCCATGACATCCGAGAGCCAATTGCTGGCCTCGATCAGTTTATCCAGGTCCATGCCAGTGCCGACACCTGCCCGCTCCAGCATGTAAACCACATCTTCGCTCGGCACATTGCCGGCGGCACCCGGAGCGAAGGGACAGCCGCCCAACCCGCCGAGCGATGCATCGACAACCGTCGCGCCCGCATTCACCGCAGCCCATACATTGGCGAGCCCAGTGTTGCGGGTGTTGTGAAAATGCACGCGCACCGGAAGCGGCTGGACTGCCTGACGCACGCGCTCGACCAACCGTGCGACGTGCGCCGGGTTGGCAACGCCGATCGTGTCGGCAAGCGCGATTTCGACCGGCCCCGCCTTGGCAATTTCGACAGCCATTTCGACCACCCGGCCTTCAGCCACCTCACCTTCGAATGGGCAGCCAAATGATGCAGCGATGGTGCATTGGCCCGTGCGCCCTTGTGATCGGGCCAATTCGATCACTGCCTTGGCGGCTTCGACCGATTCGTCGCTGGTTTGGCCCTGGTTTGCCATTGCGAAAGTATCGGTTGAAACTGCGACCGCACCCAATTGGTCGATCCGCCCGGTTGCAATTGCGCGTTCCGCGCCACGCTGATTCATCACCAGGCCGATATATGTAACGTCATCGCGTTGAGGCAGGCCAGCGCAGACTTCTTCGGCATCTGCCATCTGCGGCACGCGTTTCGGATTCACGAAACTGGTCACCTCGATACGGCGCGCACCCGCATCGATCGCGCGACCGATAAGGGCCAGCTTGTCAGCGGTCGAGACCAGAATCTTTTCGTTCTGGAGCCCGTCGCGCGGCCCGACTTCAACAAATTCTATGCTGCGAGGATTGTCCATGATGGGGGCCTGATGCCATAATTGTATACAAATTCAAACAGGATTATGCCGCCTCATCCGCCTTTCCCATTTCGGTGCCGCGTGCATGCGCCTCTGCATAAGCGTGGAACGCACGGCGAATATGCGCCGTCATCACCGCAGCCGCCCATTCGCCGTCGCGGTTATCAAATGCCATAACCAGCTCTTCATGCTCATTATGGGACCGCCGCAGATTTTCGAGGTCATATTGCTGAGCGGTTCGCAGCACCACCGGTTGCTCGGTGACCTGCGCAAGCATACCCGTAATTCGCGCAGAACCGGACGCTTCCATGATAATGGCATGGAATTGGCGGTTATGGTCGAGGAACTTTGGAATATCGGGCTTTGACGCGCTGATTGCCTGTTTGATTGCCTCATTATGGCTGCGCAGGCGCGCCAGCTGATCCCAGGAAATGCGCGTCGCGGCGCGCCTCGCGGCATATGCTTCCAGCATTGCGCGCAACTTGAACGCCTCTTCAAGATCATCGAGCGACCAATCGGCAACAAAGCTGCGTTGCGATTCGTT
>JALREL010000146.1 GCA_023262005.1 Sphingorhabdus sp.
CCCCGGCAACCAACCAGCCAAGCGCAGCGGCCACCGAACCGCCGCGTATAGCGATTAACAACACCCCGGCTCCTGCCACGCCTGCCTCTGCCCCGCGCAATGCCCTTGAACAGGCGGCGCAACGCCAGCAGCAGGTCACGACGCCGGCCGCAACGACAAGCCAGCCGCAACCGGCACCCGAAACGGCCAAGTCCGTAATCGTGCCGCCACCGGCTGAAACCCGCATGGCTGAAAATGTGAAGGTGGAGACGGCACCTCCGCCCACCACCCAACCGGTTCAGAAGCCGACGGTAACCGAAGCGGCTCCGCCTGCCTCGTCGAATGTTCCGGCGCAAAATCCGGTGCAGCCAAACCAGCCTGTCCGCACGGCATCCTTTGATCTGGATTCGATTGTCCAGTCGATCCAGATTCCCGAAAGCGAGCAGAAGCCGACCGTCGCGCCAGTGGACCTGAAGGCGATCCAGAAAACCCAGGCCAGGGTCGATCCAGCAAAGACGGCCGCAGCGGCCAAGGATCCGAAAACCGGCAAGCCGAAAGTCGAACCAAAGGCACCGCCGCAACCTGCGCGTATATGGGTGCAGGTCGCGACCGGTGCAGAAGCCGCATTGGGTGCCGATTTCCGACGCTTTGCCAAGAAATCGCCTGAGCTGTTCAAGGGCAAAGAGGGCTGGACCTCGGTCTGGGGTAGATCGAGCCGCCTGTTGGTTGGCCCGTTTGCCAATGCCAATGCTGCCAAGAAATGGGATGCCGATTATCGCAAGGCGGGCGGCAGCAGCTTTGTCTGGAACAGCGAAAACGGCACCGTCGTCAAGAAATTGGGTGCCAAATAGCGGCTGGTTTTGTCGACGCCTCTGGTGCAAAGCGCATGGCCATGCATAGCCGCGCACCATTTGCCTGCAATCCTGAAACCAGCCGCGGAAGGCTCCACCTTGAACCGGGTGGGGAAGCGCGCGGCCCGCGCAACATTTTCCAGCGCGACCGCGACCGGATTATCCATTCGATTGCCTTTCGCCGCCTGCGCTACAAGACGCAGGTGTTCATCGCGCCGGATGGCGATCATTACCGTGTCCGCCTGACCCACAGCCTTGAGGTGGCACAGATTGGCCGCACCATTGCACGTGCGCTGGGGCTGGACGAGGATCTGACCGAAGCGCTGTGCCTTGCCCATGATATCGGCCATCCGCCATTCGGCCATGCGGGTGAAGATGCGCTCGAAGCTGCGATGGCGCCCTATGGCGGCTTTGATCATAACGCGCAGACGCTGCGAACCCTCTCCAAGCTTGAAAGCCCTTATCCGCTTTGGCCCGGCCTCAACCTCAGTTGGGAACTGATGGAAGGCCTCGCCAAGCATAACGGGCCGGTGCACGATCCCAATTGGGCGTTGCGTGAAATCGATGGCGCGTTCCCGCTCGGGCTTTCCCAATTCGCCTCGCTCGAAGCGCAGATTGCGGCGATTTCGGACGATATTGCCTATGATAATCACGATATCGACGATGGCATCCGTGCTGGCCTACTGACGCTCGACCAGTTGCTCGAGCTGCCCTTTGTCGAGCGCCGATGGCGGACAATTTGCGATCGCTATCCGGGTGCGAGGCACGAAGCGCTGTTGCGCGAGTTGATCCGCGAGCAGATTGGCGTGATGGTCAATGATGTGATCGAAACGACCAAGGCGCGCATCGCTGCCGCGGGTATCGAAACCGCAGATGATGTGCGTGCGGCTGGTCGTACAATTGGCGGATTTTCCGATGAACTGGCTGAACGCGAACGTACATTGAAAGCGTTCATGTACGCCAACCTCTATCACCACCGAACGCAAATGGTCGCTGCGGAACGCGCCGCGACCATCGTTTCGGACTTGTTCAACGCCTATTGCAATGATGCGCAGCTTTTGCCGCAGGAATGGCGCGATAGCCTGCCCGACGAGCAACCGGCGCGCGCACGTCATATCGGGGATTTCCTTGCCGGGATGACTGATCGGTTTGCGATGAACTGTCACCGTGAAATTTTCGGCGGGCAGATGGAGGGGCCGGGGAAATGAATAAGGTCGTGATAGCAGGTGCAACCGGCCTGGTCGGCAAGCAGCTTGTGGTCGAACTAGCGGGGCAGGAAGGGGTGGAAACCCACATCATCGTACGCCGCAAGCCGGAAAGGGTGCCAGCAGGCGTGATCGTGCATGAGGCGCCGCCCGCCGATTGGTCCGCCGAAGTTGCAGCGATAAAGGCTGATGTCGCCATATCCAGCCTCGGCACGACGATGAAGATTGCGGGTTCGAAAGCCGCATTCCGCGCGGTCGACTTTGATTTGGTGGCGGCCTTTTCACAGGCTGCAAAACAGGCCGGTGCCCGGCATATGATCGCGGTCTCCTCGGTCGGTACTTCGGATAAATCCGCCAATTTCTACCTCAAGACCAAGGGCGAAGCCGAGACGGCGATGGCGCAGGCAGGCTTTGACCGTGTGGATTTCCTCCGCCCCGGTTTGCTCACTGGTGGGGAACGCCCCGAAAGCCGGCCGGGGGAGAGCGTGGCAATCATGCTGGCGCCGCTGACCGACCTACTAATGGTAGGCGGGCTGAGCCGCTATCGCTCTATTCCGGCGCCCGTCGTGGCGCAGGCGATTGCCAATCTGGCGCTTGCGGGCGGGCAGGGCAGACATATCCACGAAAATGATGCGATCCGCGCGCTCGCCGGTTGACTCTCGGGCGACCAAAAGCCAAGGCCGACTCAGTCGCTGACGAAACGGGAGAGTGCGGGGGAAACCTCGCCGCCGAAGGAGCAACCGCCCCGGAATCTCTCAGGCAAAAGGACCGTTTTGGCTTTTGCGACACTCTGGAAAGCGTCCCGTGCAAGGCGGGGCCACCGAAGGGGTAAAGCTCTCAGGTATCCGTGACAGAGGGGGCAGGCAGCGACGCCGTCGCTGGCTGTAACTTTGTGCGGAGATTTTATGAGCGACGACACCGACATGCTCGAACTACCATTGGGTGACTGGCACCGTGCCAAGGGCGCCCGCATGGTGTCGTTCGCTGGCTATGCAATGCCGATCCAATATGAAGGCATCATGGCCGAACATCAGTGGACGCGCGAGAGCGCAGGCCTTTTCGATGTCAGCCATATGGGGCAGTTGATCCTTTCGGGCGAAGGGGTCGCGGCAGCGCTCGAAAAGCTCGTTCCCGGCGATATCTCCGCGCTGAAAGAAGGGCGGATGCGCTATTCGCTGCTGCTTGGCGCGGATGGAGGCGTGCTTGATGACCTGATGGTCACGGCGACCCCTACCGGGCTCTATGTGGTCGTCAATGGCGCGGTAAAGCACCAGGACATCGCCTATCTGCGCGCGAATCTGCCTGCGGCCATCGATATCAACCATCTCGAAGACCGCGCCTTGCTCGCGCTGCAAGGGCCGAAGGCGGTCGAAGCCATTTCGCGCGTCATCCCCGGCGTGGACCAACTCTATTTCATGGAAGCCGATCTCTTCCTCTGGGGCGAAGTGCCGCTTTGGATCAGCCGCTCGGGCTATACCGGTGAGGATGGCGTGGAAATTTCGGTTCCCGCCGAAGAGGTGCAAGCCTTGGCCGATGCGCTGTGCGCACAGCCCGAAGTCAAACCCATCGGGCTTGGTGCGCGCGATTCACTGCGGCTGGAGGCGGGGCTTCCGCTCTATGGCCACGACATGGACCCGTCGACTGATCCGGTTGAGGGCAATGCCAGCTTTGCCATTTCGAAGCGCCGCCGCGAGGAAGGCGGCTTCAACGGCGCAGATCGCATCCTGAAAGCGCTGGCTGAGGGCCCGTCGCGCAAGCTGGTCGGCCTTTCGGTCGAGGGCAAGATGCCGGTACGCGAAGGCGCGCCGATTTTTGCAGGCGAATTGCAGGTTGGCACTGTCACATCGGGCGGCTTTGCCCCCAGTGTCGGCGCGCCCATCGCCATGGGCTATGTCGCAGCCGGCCATAACAGCATTGGAACGGCGCTGGAGGCGGAGGTGCGCGGCAAGCGCGTGCCGCTGGCAGTCGCGGCCATGCCATTCATTCCACATCGATATCACCGCAGAGCGATTTCAAGTCAGGCGAAGGCCTGACGTTTCGGAAATCGCGGCAACGAATAAACGAGGAGCGAGCAAATGACGCGTTATTTTACCGACGAGCATGAATGGATCGAAGTCGAAGGCACCACCGCCACGGTTGGCATCACCGATTATGCGCAGGGCCAGTTGGGCGACATCGTTTTTGCCGAAGTGCCCGCAGTCGGCACCACATTGTCTAAGGGCGGCGACGCTGCGGTTGTCGAATCGGTCAAGGCGGCATCTGATGTGTACGCCCCGGTTTCGGGTACCGTGACCGAGGGCAATGATGCACTCGCCGATGATCCGGCGCTTGTGAACAGCGATCCCGAAGGTGCCGGCTGGTTCTTCAAGCTTGAACTCAGCGATCCGTCAGAGCTCGACGGCCTGATGGATGCAGCGGCTTACAAGGCATTTGTGGATTCGCTCTGAATCATGGCCCTCCTGCGAGCGGGAGGGGAAAAGGATTAGGAAATGCGCTACTTACCCCTGACAAATAACGACCGGCAGGCGATGCTCGCCACAATCGGTGCAGCATCGATCGATGACCTGTTCATCGATGTGCCCGAAGAGGCACGGCTCAAAGGGCCGATCCCGGGCTTGCCGATGCATGCGAGCGAAATGGCGGTTGAACGGCATTTCTCTGCCATGGCACGCAAGAATATGGCGGCGGCGCACCATCCCTTTTTCCTGGGAGCAGGTGCCTATAAGCACCATGTGCCAGCGAGCGTCGATCATTTGATCCAGCGTGGCGAATTCCTGACCGCCTACACGCCCTACCAGCCCGAAATTGCGCAGGGCACGCTGCAGATGCTGTTTGAATTCCAGACGCAGGTTGCGCGGCTGTTTGGATGCGATGTGGCCAATGCTTCGATGTATGATGGTTCAACCGCCTGCTGGGAAGCGATCGGCATGGCCGGGCGCGTGACCAAGCGGAGCAAGGCCGTCATCTCCTCCGGCCTGCATCCGCATTATGTCAGCGTCGCCAAGACGATGGCGCGTTTCACTGGCGATACGCTCGATCTTGCCACGCTCGACATGGTGCAAAGCGATACCCCGCGCTTGCTCAACGCGATCGATGGTGAAACCAGCTGCGTGGTTGTGCAATATCCCGATATTCTTGGCCGAATTGAAGACTTAAGCGCCATAGCTCAGAAGGCACATGAACATGGCGCGCTGTTGATCGCAGTGGTCACCGAGCCTGTGGCGCTGGGTGCGATCAAGTCTCCGGGCGAAATGGGGGCCGATATCGTTGTCGGCGAAGGCCAGTCGCTCGGCGTCGGCCTGCAATTTGGCGGACCCTATGTTGGCCTGTTCGCCTGCAAGGAAAAATTCGTGCGGCAAATGCCGGGACGCCTGTGCGGCCAGACGGTCGATGCAGAGGGCAAGCGCGGTTTTGTACTCACGCTTTCGACCCGCGAACAGCATATCCGCCGCGAAAAGGCGACGAGCAATATCTGCACCAATTCAGGTCTTTGCGCGCTAGCCTTCAGTATTCATATGAGCTTGCTTGGTGAGCGTGGCTTGCGCAATCTGGCGGCACTGAACCATGCCCGCGCGGTGCAGGCGGCGCAGCGGCTTGCGCAGATCCCGGGCGTCACCCTCGTCAACGATAGCTTCTTCAACGAATTCACACTGAAACTGCCCGTCAACGCCCGCGATGTGGTGCACAAGTTGGCGGCAAAGAAGGTGCTGGGCGGCGTCTCGCTCGGTCGCCTCTATCCAGGCGAAGCAGCGCTGGAAAACGGCTTGCTCGTTGCAGTGACCGAAGTGGTCAGCGAGGAGGATATCGAAACATTTGCGGCAGCGCTGCAGGAGGTGTTGGCATGAGCACGGTAAACGCAAGCGGCTGGCGACCTGAAATGGGCCAAAGTGACGTCATGGCAGCAGAAACCTATACCGGAAACCGCGCGCTGATGCTTGAAGAGGCGCTGATTTTCGAGATTGGCGACAGCCACACCACCGGCGTCGATTTCGATGCCGCCCCCAAGGTGCAATCGCGTCTCGGTGGGCTGGAGTGTAATCGTGAGATTGGCCTGCCGGGTCTTTCAGAGCCTGAAACGGTGCGTCACTACACCCGCCTGTCGCGGCAGAATTATGCCATCGACCTCGGCCTGTTCCCGCTCGGCAGTTGCACGATGAAGCACAACCCGCGCCTCAACGAAAAGGTGGCGCGGATGAAGGGCTTTATCGACGTCCATCCGCTGCAGCCGCAGGAAACGGTGCAGGGTGCGCTGCAGGTGATCAACGAATTGGCACATTGGCTGATTGATCTTACCGGCATGCACGGCGTTGCCATGTCGCCCAAGGCGGGTGCGCATGGCGAATTGTGCGGTATCTTGGCGATCAAGGCGGCGCTCGATGCGCGCGGTGAAAACCGTCCGGTCATCCTCGTCCCCGAAAGCGCACATGGTACCAACCCGGCAACGGCTGCCTTTGCCGGCTTCAGCGTCGAAAATATCCCCGCAACCCCAGAAGGCCGCGTCGATGTCGCAGCGCTCAAGGCGCGCCTTGGGCCGGATGTGGCGGGCGTGATGATCACCAATCCCAACACCTGCGGCCTGTTCGAACGCGATTTGAAGGTGATTTCGGACGCGGTGCACGCAGCGGGCGGCTATGTCTATTGCGACGGTGCCAATTTCAACGCGATTGTCGGCCGGGTTCGCCCTGGCGATCTTGGCGTCG
>JALREL010000103.1 GCA_023262005.1 Sphingorhabdus sp.
CCTCTGTCAGTCCTGTTGACGGCCACTTCCCTTATGTGGGGAGGATTTGGAGAAGAAAAATGGGCTTAGAAAACCAGGATTTCGAAGTAGAGCGCGGCCCCAGTTGGGAACGTGCCAACTGGCCATTGTCAGCAACTGACGACTTAACGGCATCGCTCGACCCCACGCAAATGGCAATCGAGGTGAAGGCTGCGGCCAAAGCTGCTGGTAAGCCCATGGCAGAGGCTGACGCCGTTGCTGCGGCAAGCGATTCTATTCGCGCAATGATGCTTGTGCGGACATACCGTGTGCGCGGGCATCTGGCCGCCAATCTCGACCCGCTCGGTCTTTCCAAGCAGGAAATCCCGGCCGACCTCGACCCCGCCTATCATGGTTTCACCGATGCCGATCTGGACCGCCAGGTCTATGTGGGCGGCACGCTGGGCTTTGATTGGGTCAGCGTGCGCGAACTGGTTGCCACGTTGCGCGCCAATTATTGTGGCCCGGTTGGCCTCGAATATATGCACATCGCCGATGTCGAGGAACGGCGCTTCCTGCAGGAACGGATGGAGGGCAGGGACGCTGCCATTTCCTTTACACCCGAGGGCAAGAAAGCGATCCTCGCCAAGGTGATCGAGGCCGAGCAATACGAGAAATTCCTCGCCAAGAAATATGTCGGCACCAAGCGTTTTGGCCTTGATGGCGGCGAGGCGATGATCCCCGCGCTCGAAGCAATCATCAAATATGGTGGCCATCTGGGCGTTCGCGAAATCGTCTATGGCATGCCGCATCGCGGTCGCCTCAACGTGCTCGCCAATGTAATGGCCAAGCCCTATCGCATCATCTTCCACGAATTTTCGGGCGGCTCTGCCAACCCCGAAGATGTCGGCGGATCGGGCGATGTGAAATACCATCTCGGCACTTCAACCGACCGCGAGTTTGACGGCGTGAAGGTCCACATGTCGCTGGTTCCCAACCCGTCACACCTCGAAGCGGTGAACCCGGTGGTGCTCGGCAAGGTCCGCGCAAACCAGACAATTCGAGACGATCTTGGCAAGCACGAACAGGTGCTTCCGGTGCTGCTCCATGGCGATGCCGCCTTTGCCGGCCAGGGCATAGTCTGGGAATGCCTCGGCTTTTCGGGCATCCGCGGTTACAATACCGGCGGCTGCATCCACTTCATCGTCAACAATCAGGTCGGTTTCACCACCAGCCCGCAATTTGCACGCTCCTCGCCCTATCCGAGCGATGTGGCGAAGGGCGTCCAGGCACCGATCTTCCACGTCAATGGCGACGATCCCGAAGCGGTGACCTTTGCCTGCAAGATGGCAATCGAGTTCCGCCAACGCTTCCACCGCGACATCGTGATCGACATGTGGTGCTATCGCCGCTTTGGCCACAATGAAGGCGACGAACCCGGCTTCACCCAGCCGCTGATGTACAAGGTGATCAAGGGCAAGCCGGGCGTGAGCGAAGTCTATGCGCAGCGTTTGGTGCAGGAAGGCGTGATCGACGCCAATTGGGCCGCCGAACATGCCATGCGCTTTACCCAGGTTCTCGAGCAGGAGTTTGAGGCTGGTCAGACCTACAAGGCCAATGATGCCGATTGGTTTGGCGGTCGCTGGGCTGGTTTCAACAAGCCTGCCGATCCCGAAACGTCGCGCCGCAACGTGCCGACGGGCATCACCAAGAAACTGATGGACGGCCTTGGCCGCATCCTGACGACAGTTCCCGAAGGCCATGCACTACACCCGACACTCGGCCGCGTGATCGATGCCAAGAAGAACATGTTCACCAGCGGTGAAAATTTCGACTGGGCAACCGGCGAAGCTCTCGCATTCGGTTCACTGTTGTCGGAAGGCTTTGGCGTCCGCCTATCAGGGCAGGATTCGGGTCGCGGTACCTTCAGCCAGCGCCATGCTGTCTGGGTCGACCAGACCAACGAGAACAAATATGTGCCGCTATCGACCGTGCCACATGGCCGGTTCGAGGTATATGACAGTCCGCTCTCCGAATTCGGCGTGCTCGGCTATGAATATGGCTTTGCCGGTGCCGATCCGAAAACATTGGTGATGTGGGAAGGCCAGTTTGGCGACTTCGTCAACGGCGCGCAGACCATCATCGACCAGTTCATCGCGAGCGGCGATTCCAAATGGCTTCGCGCCAACGGCCTTGTGATGCTGTTGCCGCACGGTTTCGAAGGGCAGGGGCCAGAGCATAGCTCGGCGCGGCTTGAGCGCTTCCTGCAACTGTGCGCCGAAGACAATATCCAGGTCGCAAACTGTACGACCCCGGCCAATTTCTTCCACTTGCTGCGCCGCCAGATGCACCGCACCTTCCGCAAGCCGCTTATCGTCATGACGCCAAAATCATTGTTGCGGCACAAGCTTGCGGTTTCCAAGGCAGAGGATTTCCAAGGCGAAAGCCACTTCATGCGGATCCTGTCGGACATCAACCCGCCTG
>JALREL010000214.1 GCA_023262005.1 Sphingorhabdus sp.
GGCATGGTCTATGACCGGCGCCCGGCCTATTATTATCCCGACCGCTGGATAAAGCTGAAGCCGCCACGCGCGGACGACCGCTGGACCGACGATTATGCCTCTGTCCTTCCCTATGTCTCTTTCTGGAAGATTATAAGATGACCAACCGCCCTGACGTCTCGATCATCCCCATCCATGGCAAGACGCCGCAAATCCACGAAAGCGCGTTCATCGCACCCGGTTGCCGGATCATCGGCGACGTCACCATCGGGCCGGAGGCGAGCATCTGGTACAATTGCGTGCTGCGCGCCGATGTAAGCCGGATCGTTATCGGTGCGCGCACCAACATCCAGGATGGCAGCGTCGTCCATTGCGATGGCCCAAAGCCCGGCGCGCCCGAATGCCCAACCATCATCGGCGACGATGTGCTGATCGGCCATATGGCGATGGTGCATGGCTGCACGATCAAGAACCGCGGCTTCATCGGCCTCGGCGCGATCATCATGAATGGCTGCGTGGTCGAAGAAGACGGCATGCTCGGCGCGGGCGCACTGCTGTCCGAAGGCAAGACCATCGGCCCGAAGGAACTATGGGTCGGTCGCCCGGCAAAGCTGATCCGCGAACTCCCCGAACCTGCCCTCATCGGCATGCGAATGGGCGTCGCGCATTATGTCGAAAACGGCAAAGCCCATGCCAAAGCGGTGGCTGAGGCGTAGCTCCCCGCCCGCTTGCGGGAGGGGCTGGGGGAGGGCCTGAAAGCCCAAAAGGCTCGCTGCGTTCGCCCCCCTCCCCTAACCCTCCCGCAAGCGGGAGGGGGATGAATAGAAGCTTAGAACTTTACCCGCACGGTTACGCGGCCGTTAATGGGGGCGCCTGGGGTGATGTTGTTGTTGTTGTGCGCGTCGGCGAAGTAATCGGTGTCGAACAGGTTTTCGACATTGGCCTGCAGTTGCACCTTTTCGCTGACATCGAAGAACAGGGCGGCGTCGACGCGGGTGAAGCTGGGCAGCTTGGTCGTCGTCGCGCTGGTACGGATGGCGGCGAACTGGCTTGACTGGTGGATCACGCCGAGGCCCAGCCCCAAGGCATCGCTGACATCATAGCGGTTCCACAGGCTGAACTGGTGCTTGGGCAGTTGCCCCAGACGCACATTGTCATTGCCGCGCAGTGTGCCATCCTGCCAGGTATAGCCTGCGCTCATTTGCCAATCGGGCAGCAGGCGACCGGTCAAGGCAAGTTCGAGGCCCTTGGTGCGTGTCTCACCGACATTGATGCTTGTCAGCGGGTTAGCCGGATCGGGTGTGGTCGCGTTGGCGCGATCAAGCTGGAACAAGGCAGCAGTGACGTTCAGGTCTGGCCGGATATCCCATTTTGCACCCAGTTCGTAATTGGTGAACTTTTCAGGCGCGAGATTTTCCTGCGTGGTCGTGAGCGAGATGAACTGATCGCCCGAACGCGGCAGGAAGGACCGGCTGAAGCTCGAATAGATCGAGATGTTTTCCTGCGGCTTCCAGATCAGGCCAAAACGCGGGGAGATCTTGTCGTCGCTGCGATCGAAGGGGCGGTCGACGGCGGGGATGAAGTCGATGCCATCGATCTCGAAATGATCGTACCGCAGGCCGATGACGATATCGAAATGCTCACCAATTCCGATCTGGTCCTGCACATAGGCCGAGACAAATTCTACGTCGGAGACAGTGTTGCGCGACGGCGTCGTGAAGGTGACGGTCGGATAGACCGGATTGTTGAGGTTGAACGTGGTGCCTGGGCTGAATGTGCGGTTGAAACGCATGTTGCGCGTTTTCTGGTCACCATATTCGACGCCGAACAGCAGCTTGTGATCCAGCGCACCGGTTTCGACATCCCAGATGAGGTTGGCCTGCCCGATCAGGTTTTCACGCTTGGTCGGGTCCGAATAGGCATCGAGCGTTACCGTGTTCGAAGCGGACACCGCACTATTGGCGTACACATTGACGTAGAGTTTGTCATAATCGCCATAGAGCAAGGTGCTGGTGAATTTGAGGTTGTCGGCCAACTGGCCATCCAGGCGCAGCTTTGCGATATGCGCCTCCAGCGTGGTGCGGTTTACACCCGGAACGCCGAAGAACAGCCTGTCATAACCGCGCACCGGTGTGTTGGGCTGGCCTGCAGAAGTGGCGATGGAGGGCACGCCGCGGTCGGGCACGCGATCATCATTTGCATATTCGTAAGAGAGGCCGAGCTTCCAATCCTCGCTGAGGTCAACGGCAAGATAAGGGTTCCAGGCATAGCGTTCGCCATCAACAAAGCGGCGGTCGCTTTCCATTTTCTCATAGGTTGCGTTGATCCGTACGGCTGCCTTGTCGCCCAGCGGGGCGTTGAGATCGGCCGAAAGGTCCCAGCCGCCAAAGCTGGTGATGCTGGCGCGGGCCGCGCCAAAGCTTTCGTCGGCCACAGGGGTTTTCTGCACGCGGTTGATGATGCCGCCGCCGCCGCCGCGGCCGAAGATCAACGCATAGGGGCCTTTGAGGACCTCGACACGCTCCACATTATAAAGCCCGCGATAATATTGCACGTCATCGCGCACGCCATCGAGGAAGAAGTCGGCGGTGGTGTTTTGCCCGCGCAGCGTGATCTGGTCACGATTGCCCTCGCCCTGCCCCACGGTGGTGCCGGGTACATAACGCAGCACTTCGCTGAGGCTATATTGCGCCTGATCGTCAAGCTGTTCGCGGGTGACGACATGGATAGTCTGCGGAACATCAAGAATAGGAGTGTCGGTCTTGGTCGCGGTGACGATATCCTGTGCCACATAGCCACTGCTCGAACCCGTCACGATGATCGTGCGGCATTCCTCGCACTGCTCACCCGCCAGCTCGACATATTCACCGGCATATACCGGCGTTGCCAGCATCGCAGCCAAGCTTAATCCCGAAACTCCAACAAAACGCAACATTCGCAAATCCCTTTTTGAGAACGATTCTCAATCCCCGAACGCGTCCCTATTGAGAATCGTTATCATGTGCAATTGCAAAAACGACATGCCGTTGAACTTTTTTCGAATGCCGATAGGAAGGACGGAAACCCCTCGCCAATGCGGGAGGGAGCGAATGAAAGGAGTAGGGTCGTGAAAGCTACTATCTGGCACAACCCCGATTGCGGCACTTCGCGCAAGACGCTGGCGATCCTGCAGGAAACGCCGGGCATCGACCTGACCGTGATCGAATATAAGAAGGTGCCGTTCGAACGGGCAAAGCTGGTGCAGCTTTTTCGCGATGCCGGGCTTTCGCCGCGCGAGGCGCTGCGCACCCGCGGATCACCGGCAGAGGAACTGGGCTTGATCGACGGTGCCGATGGCGATCGCATCCTCGATGAAATGACGAAAAACAGCATATTGGTCGAACGTCCGTTCGTAGAAACCGAAAAGGGCGTGCGCCTGTGCCGCCCGCAGGAAAAGGTGCACGAGATATTGTAAGCCGTCAGGCGTTGGCATCAGGGGGAGAGAAAGATGCGCAAATTCTTCAAATGGACGGCGATTGTGCTGTTGGTGCTGATCGCAGCCTTGCTGGGTTGGGGCTATGCGCCCGATATTCCAGCAAAGGAACTACGCGCCAAATATGCCAATGCCGAATCCGAATTTGTCGATCTGGGC
>JALREL010000007.1 GCA_023262005.1 Sphingorhabdus sp.
TTCCTGCTTCTGCTCTTCGGTACCGAAATCGCGGACCATGAGCGGCTGGACGAGGTTGCCGACGATCGAGCTTTCGTTCTGAAGATCATTGTGCAGACCAAGGCCCTTTTGCGCGAGATGTTCGCGGATGCAGGCCATGGCGAGGTGGCTGCCATTCTTACCGCCAAATTCGACCGGCAAGTTGAAACGGTAATGCCCCGCTTTGTCGGCGCGGCGGCGCATTTCGACCAGCAATTCCTCCCATTCGCGGCGCGGCAGGCCGTTATTGTCCCAATCGGTACGCGCCCATTCGCGGCGATGGTCAAAGAAACGGTTGTTATCGTCCTGATTCTGCAACGGCACGATCTCACGCTCGATGAAGTCATCAAGCTCGGCCAGATAATCAGTAATTTCCTTGGGGATTTCGAACAATGTCATGACAGCCTCTCCACTCTCTTTGCATGGAAGGTTGACCGCACCGCATCGCGAGTCAAGCGCAATTTAATCGCGCGATTAAATTTTTGCCGTTTTGATTTGCCACAATGACAGCGGTTGAGCCCCGCGCGGCGCGCAGAAAAAAGGCTAGCGACTTTTTGCCGCGCCTGCTAACCGGCCGACTTCGCAGCCTGCCTGCACGCACCCATAGCTCAGCTGGATAGAGCGTTGCCCTCCGAAGGCAAAGGTCAGAGGTTCGAATCCTCTTGGGTGCGCCACTTGCGCCAACCGATGCGGGCGAAGCACAGGATCGTCAGCAGCGAAACGAGATCGGCGATAATGAGAGGCCAGGACAGGGCATCCTGGCTTCCCCGGGCCATCAACGCGTCGCTGGCTATCCCGATTACCAACCCACCTATGCCAAGTGCCAATACATTTACCAGCAGCATAGATAGACCCGTCACCGAAGCGTGGAGCCGCTGTGGGGTTACCGACTGCATCACGGCGAAGGCAGGTCCATAGAAAGAGGAAAAGAACAGGATGCCGGCCGCCATCCCTGCGTAGAACAAGAGTGAGCCCGGATCGGCAAATCGAAAGGCGATGATAAGCGGCGCAAGCATTGCAACAAACAGCGCGAGGAACATTGCCCTTCCGCCCCGGAAACGTCGCGCATACCAATCGGCCATAGTGCCACCCAGCGCCGCTCCGATTACGCCGAACACCACAACCATGGCTCCATAGGTGACGGCGATCTGATCGCCGGCAAAGCCACGCTCCTCCACCAGCCAGAGTTTCACAAATGGTCCGCCTGCAAGATAGACATGCATCAATACGGCGCCAGCAAGGCTTAGCCGCAAGTCGGAATTGGATCGCAGCTCGCGACCAAGGTCGGCGAGCACGGCCGCCGCGGTCCGTTCAGGCAGTTCCTCGTCATGCGCCCCCGGCGTGCGCCTGTCCTTCAGCGCCAGAACGCCCGCCACGAAGACCAGCCCTAGAAGCCCCAGCAGTACAAACACTCCGCGCCAGCCCAGAACCGGACCAAGTTGCCCTGCGAGGAAGAAGCTTGCGCCCACCCCCAGCGGCACACCCATGAAGAATATGCCAATTGCAGTCGCACGGCGCGCAGCCGGAAACCGTTCGGACAGGATTGCAGTCGCAGCGGGTATCAATGTCGCCTCGCCTGTTGCGACAAAGGGCCGCAACGCGACCAGCGAGAGAAAGCCGCGTGCCGCGCCCGACAATGCAGTAAAGGCGCTCCAGACACCAAGGCCGACGGCCAGAATCCGTGTGCGGCCATATCGATCAGCCAACACGCCCGCGGCCAGTGCCGTCACCGCATAGAAAGCGGTGAAGGCAATCCCGGTGACGATCCCGAACTGCGTCCTTGTAAGCCCCAGATCGCGGACAATCTCTGGCCCGAAGCTGGCGATCAGGTTGCGATCAACCTGATTCAGCACATGCAAAAGCAGGAAGAAGCCGAGAAGCAGCGCCGGACGGTGCGGACGTTCGCTAGAAACGTTCAATCAGGCCGCCTGCAATTCGCCACCGATCACCGAGACACGCTCGGCATGGCGGGTATGGGGGAAATAATCCCACACGGCGTGGTGCTGGGTGGCGATGTTGTCCCAAATCACCAGCGTGTGCTTGTCCCAACGTACCCGGCATTGGATACGCGGGGTCGATTCTATGTGCTGGAAAAGCATTTCAAGCAGCGCCCTGCTTTCCAGCGCGGTGACACCCTGGATTTTGGTCGTGAAGCCTCGGTTCACCCACAAAAGCGGCTTACCATTATCCGGGTGGGCAATAACCATCGGGTGCGCAGTGCGGTTATATTCCGTCCCTGCAGCCGGCTCCTTACCATAGGCTTGGCGCCAAGGCAGCGCACCATCATGCACGGCGCGGAGATTGCCGATCAGTTCCTGCACCGGTTCTGACAGCAGGGCATAAGCTTCGGTCATGCTGGCAAATACCGTGTCACCACCTCCGCTTTCAGGCATTTCGTGCATGTATAGCAGCGAGGCGCGGATCGGAGCGGGATCGCACGATACATCGGTGTGCCAGCCATCCCCAGCCGCATATGTCGAATTGGCTGTCGCCTTGACGGTGAGCACGGCCGGATCGGCGCTGCCCGACGCGGTTGCCAATGGGTGATAATGCAGTTCGCCCGTGCCGAAACAGGCAGCCGCCCTTTTATGTGCGGCATGATCAAGTTGTTGATCGCGGAATACCAGAACGCCACGATCAGCCAGCAGCCGCCGCAGCGATGCAGCGGTTACCTCGTCAATCTGCGTCAGGTCGATCCCCGAAACTTCTGCACCGATAACCGGCGTGATGTTTTGTACATTAATGGACATAGCCCTCTCCCACTTCCATTATTGAACATAATAAGCATATTTATCCACTTATCAAGTTGTTTTATTTTGCGTGACAAGTTGGTGGAGGCAGCGCTATGAATCCTGCTTGGATCGAACGCAATTTAGGCCGGGGAAAATCAAGTGGCAGTTTCAAAAACATTGGACATCCGACCTGAAACGAAAGGCGAGCGCACCCGCCGCCGGATCATGGATGAAGCGCGCGCGATGATCGAAGAAATGGAGATCGAGGCGATTTCGCAAGAAGCTGTCGCCCAGCGAATTGGCATCACGCAAAGCGCGCTCCGCCACCATTTCCCGACCAAGGACAGCATGTTCGCTGCTATATTCGATAACATCTTCAGCGGCTTTTACCGCTCGGCAGAGCAGGTGTTGCTCGAACCCGCTCATGAACCCCGCCAGCGCCTGATTATGCTGTGTCGGCAACATCTGGAATATGCCATGACCGAGAGTGATCGGGTCGCCCTCCAATCCTTCGCACACTATCTGTACAAGCCGGAACTGCTGGCGCGCCAAAGCTCTTGGTATCATTGGATTGCCGGGCATTACGCAACGCTGCTCGGCGCCATCCGACCCGATCTGGACGAGGATGAGCGGAATGGACGGGCGCTGGCGATGCTGACCATGTGCATCGGCGCATGGATTACACTGGGTCGTTCGCGATCACCATGGCCATCGATGCCCGATGGCGGCGCGAAGAAAGCGATGCTGGCAGCTATCGAGCATCTGATCGATCAATAGCGGTTGCCTTAGCAACACTTACGTTATTGACACACGCGCTTGTCAGATACAGTCTGACAAGGCGCAATGTCACATTGCTGAGTCGAAACTCGGCATTGGGGCTAGTTTGCTGGAGAAACAGAAGTTGCTTCGACGCGGCCCTGCCCCTTGTTCGGGGAACGGGGCTTATTGAAAAGCAACGCGAGAGGAGAGTTGGATGATGGCAGCGGAGCTTTCGCCGGTACGCAAATCCATCCTGCCGCAGGGCGGGGACAGCTGGGAAACCATTGCACAAAGGGAATTGCCCGATACGGCGCAGAGCGATGCGGTCGCCATGCTGCAAAGCTGGAACCTGCACGTGTTCATGCGCGCTGCCGGTGGCGTCGGGCGGATTAGGGGGGATAATCCCATCCTGCCCAGCGATGTCATCTTTGTAGAGCCGCCGCGCGCCTGAGCGATGGCTGCAGCCACCATCAGCGAAGTCCGGATTGCCGCCGCACATGACGGCGATGCAGAGCTTTTGGTGACGCTGACTTTCCCCAATGGCGGACGGTCGCTGGTTACGCTCGATGAATTTGCCGCCCGCTCACTGCTCGCTTCGACCGAATCCGACAATCCTGACCAGCTGATTGGTGTGGGGTGGGATCGGGTTCGCGACGCACTGATCGCGGCATCGAGCCGTTTCAACGAACAGGCCCCGCAAGCATAAGAATTTTTAGGAGAGGATTTTCCAAATGTACGATCTGGTAATTCGCAATGGACGCGTGGTGGATGGCTCGGGCATGCCGGCCTTTAACGCTGATGTCGCCGTAAAGGATGGCCGTATCGCCCGGATCGGTCGTGTGGATCAGGCCGGCAAACGCGAAATCGATGCTGCGGGCAAAGTGGTTGCACCGGGCTTTATCGATCCGCACACCCATTTCGATGCCCAGCTGCTATGGGATGGCTATGCAAAGCCGGCGCTCTCGCATGGCGTGACAACCGTTGTTGCCGGCAACTGCTCGCTGTCCCTCGCGCCGCTCAAGGCCGAACATCGCATGAAGCTGGTCGGCATGTTCAACCAGATCGAGGAAATGCCGCTCAAAGCCTTCAAGGAAGGTGTCGTCTGGGATTGGGAAAGTTTCCCCGAATATCTCGCGCGCATCCGCAAGGGGCTGGCGATCAATGTCGGCCAGCTTGTTGGTCACAGTGTGCTGCGCCTTTGGGTGATGGGCGAAGCGGCAATGGAACGCACCGCGACCGATGCGGAAATCTCCGCGATGCAGGGCCTGCTGCGCGAATGCCTTGATGCAGGCGCAATCGGCCTGTCGACCAGCTATGTCGACATGGACGAAACATTAAAGCCCGTGCCAAGCCGCTATGCCGACGCGGATGAAGTCGATGCACTCGCCAGCGTGTTGAGCGAATATGGCCGCATCCTGCAGATCGTACCTGAATTCTACGACCCGGATTTGACCATTGCGCGGCTGGACCAATTGGCCGAACTGTCGATCAAATATGCCATCCCGACCACTTTCTCGCCGCTGTTTGTCAGCGCCGACAATGTCGAAGCGGTCAATCGCGTGATGGCACGGGTCGATGAACAGTTCGCGCGCGGTGCGCGCGTCTGGCCTCAGGTGCAGACCCGCCCGATCGACATCAGCTTCAGCTTTGCCGTGCCCAGCCTGTTGTTCATCCGCCTGCCCGGTTGGTACAATGTCATGCGCTTTGGCACCCGCGATGAAATCATCGAAGCCTTCAGCAATCCCGAAAGCCGGGCAAAGTTGGTCGCCGAGGCATCGTCGCAAATGGCACTCTGGTCGTTCCTGCGGCTGCGCCATGTCGCGAGCGAGGCCAACCAGCAATATGTCGGCAAGACATTGGCGGAAATCGGCGAAATGCGCGGCGTGACGCCACTTGATGCGATGATCGACCTGTCGATCGAGGAAAAGCTCGACGCACATTTCATCGCCGAAAGCATGGGCCATAACCAGGACAAGGATGTCGGTGGCCTGCTGAAGCATCCGCGCGTCCATATCGGCGCAAGCGATGGTGGCGCGCACATCCTGTCATTTTCGACCTATGGCGACACCGGCTATCTGTTTGGCCATTTCGTCCGCGACAAGAAATTGCTGACGCTTGAAGAGTCGGTGCGGAAAATCACGTCGGAAACCGCCGCCATCTGGGGCATTCCCGAACGCGGCCTTTTGCAACAGGGGCTGGTGGCCGACATCGTGGTGTTCGACCCGCAGGCCATCGATCGTGGCGCGGAAGTCTATGTGCAAGACGTGCCCGGAGACGGCAGCCGCTATATCCGCGACGCAATCGGTGTGGATACTGTCATCGTTGCTGGGGGCGTCGCATGGAGCGCCGCAGAGGGTTATACCGATGATGTCCGCGGCTCGACCCTGCCCGCTCCGATCGAAAACCCGCTGGAGCGCATCGCCGCATGAGTTGGGACGGCGTCAGCGAGCGTCGGATCCAGACAAACGGGATATCGCTCAACATCGCAGAGGCGGGCGAAGGCCCGCTGGTGCTGCTGCTCCATGGTTTTCCCGAAAGCTGGTATAGCTGGCGGCACCAATTCGCTCCGCTTGCGTCGGCAGGCTATCATGTCGTCGCCCCAGACATGCGCGGCTATGGCAAGAGCGACAAGCCCGCAGAAATCACCGCCTATAATCAGGTCGAAGTGGTGAATGACATTATCGGCCTGATCCCGGCGCTGGGATATGAGACTGCCATCGTCATCGGCCATGATTGGGGTGCGCCGACTGCATGGGCTACCGCTCTGTTCCACCCGGATAAAGTGCGGGCGGTTGGTGGGCTGTCGGTTCCCTTCATGCCGCGCTCGCCAGTGCAGCCGATGCCGATGATGCGCGAGATGTTCAAAGGGCAATTCTTCTACCAGCTCTATTTCCAGGAGCCCGGCGTTGCCGAGGCCGAGTTTGAAAAGGATTTGAAGACAGGGCTGCGCAAATTCCTCGTCATGGGTGGGGGTGAGACTGACCTGACCGCATTGCCGCCCAAGACCGAGCATGACGACCTGCTGTCAAACCTGCCCGATCCGGAAAAACTGCCGCCCTGGCTCAGCGAGGCGGACCTTGATTTCTATACTGCCGAATTCACGCGTTCGGGAATGCGCGGACCGCTCAACTATTACCGCAACCACGACCTGACATGGGAAATGACGGAGGGCGCACCGACGCAAATCCACCAGCCTGCCATGTTTGTGGCAGGTACCGCCGATGGTGTGGTGATGATGGCGGCAGAAGCAATCAAGGCTATGCCCATGTTCGTCACGGACCTGCGGCTCAACCGCATGATTCCGGGGATCGGCCATTGGACCCAGCAAGAGGCACCGGATGCGGTGAATGAGGCAATCCTCGAATTCCTTTCGATGGTGGATGGCTGAGGACAATGTCGACAGCTGAAAAAGTCTTGGTCATCGGCGCGGGCATTGGCGGTTTGTGCACCGCCCTGCTGCTGGCGCCTTCGGGGCGTGAAATCGTGATGGTCGAACGCGACGGGCCGCTCGGGACATCCGATCCGGACGAGCTCTTTCACAACTGGAAGCGCAACGGCGTCGCGCATCTGCGCCAGAGCCACGCTTTCCTCGCCCGTTTGCGCAAGATCATGAAAGACGAGCATCCTGCCTTGCTCGACCAGCTTCTCGCCAATGGTGTGCGAGAACTGCCCTTTGACGTATGGCTGACCGAGCAGCAGCAGGCAAATTATGAAGCCGCGCCCGAAGATGCCGACCTGACCATCATCACCAGTCGCCGTACGACACTGGAAATGACGATGCGCCGCTATGTCGAGACGCTGCCCAATGTGAAGCTGCTGTGCGGATTTCGTGTCGAGCGGTTGATTACGCAAAAGAAAGATGACGGCGTTTTGCATGTTTCCGGTATCGAAGGCGTGCAAGACGGGAAACCAGTCACTTTGACTGCCGACATAATCGTCGACACCTCGGGCAAGGGCGGCCGTTCGATCAACCAGTTGATCGCCGAGGGCGCGAACATCGAGGAAGAGAGCGAAACCGCAGGTATCCTCTATTTCACCCGGCACTATCGCTTGCGCCCCGGCCAGATAGAGCCGGATAGGACCAGCAATCCCCCGGCCTCGGGCGATCTGGGCTATCTGAAATTCGGCGTATTCCCGGGCGACAATGGCAATTTCTCGATTACGCTGGCCGTGCCCGAGGTCGAACTCGAATTGCGACAGGCGATTGTCGATCCTGAAATCTTCCACGGCATAACGCTGATGCTGCCCGGCCTCCATCCCTGGACCAATTCCGAACGTTCCGAGCCGGTCGGCAAGGTCATTGGCATGGGAGACCTTGTCAGCCGCTGGCGCGATATGGTGGTCGACGGCAAAGCTGCGACGCATGGCTATTTCGCACTGGGCGATACGTTGGTGCGAACCAATCCGCTTTATGGTCGCGGCTGCTCCTTTGCTGCCGTGAGTGCACAAGCGCTGCGCAAAGTGCTCGACACGCATACAGGGCCGGAAGAGCGCGCCCTCGCCTATCACGAGGCGATAAAGCGCGAGTTGCGGCCCTTTTATATCAACCAGCGAACACAGGATCGCGCTGCCATAAAGGAAGCGCGCCGCGCCTTGACCCCGGGGCAAAAGCAACGGCTGCGTGCGCGGCTGACCAAGAGTTTTGTGAAAGACGGTATCGAAATTGCAATCCGTTCCGATACACGACTGCTGCGGGAAGCATTGCGCGGTTTCCACATGCTCGAACACCCCGAAGCATGGCTCAAGCGACCCCGCAACCTTGCTGGCGTGCTATATTATTGGGCGCGGGGGAAACGCCGAAATGCTGCCGCCTATCGGCCTGACCCGGGCCCGGAGAGGCAACATATGCTGGCGGCATTGAAGATCGACCACCAGACAGACATTGATCGTATCGCCGCTGAGCCATCCAAGGCTGCTTAGCGGCGGGTTTCAGGCGATCCGGAGCTTCTTTTCGATACCGTCGATGATGCTTCCCAGCTTTGATGCAGCGCGCACCACATCTTCGATCGCGCACGCAAAATCACTGAGGATCCAATCGAGCGCGATATGAACGATTGCCCCGACGGCGCCAATAGCAACCATCCGGTCGGTCCGCGAAAGCCGGTCGAGCGGCGCATCGACCACAACTTCGGCAAATCGTTCGGTCGCGGTTTCCAGATAAGCGTCAACCACCGGGCTGATGCCCCTGATTTCCACCAGAAAGGCGCCCGCGTGGGCGGGCTGTTTGCGCAACATGCCATAATAGTGGAAAAGGATCGTCTCCAACCGGTCGGCTCGTGCGACCGCGGCACATTTGGCCTGCAATTCGCTCACCATATGCTCAAGCGAAGCCGAAGCCACTGCGACAAGCATGTCTTCGCTATTGGCGAAGCTTTCATAGAAATAGCGCTCGGTCAGGCCCGCTTCGTCGCAAACCGCCTTTACCGATGAATGGCGAAAGCCCCTTTCGCTATAAACCTTGACGGCAGCCGCCATCAGCAGTGCGCGGCGCTCTGCCTTTCGCTCGTCAGCCCCCCGGCCACGCCATCGTCTTTCGGTCGTTTGCGCCATTATCGCGGGCAAGCTTAGCCGAACAGGATAGGAAGTGACAATCTGTATTGTCATTTATAGAGACGGCGTCGCTGTTTGAAATGAATGGCATTTCAAAGCAACGAGTGCCGATCGGCAAATCGAAACTTGCAAATGGTGCAATTTTCTTTGCAGCAATCCGCACTATCCGGACTTTAAATTACGCAAACATCCGTCTACCGCGAATCAAATTTTCCAGATTCGCAGAATAAGGGTAGGCCATGGGATTTCCTCCGGCACAGGGACTGTATGACCCGCGTAATGAGCATGATGCGTGCGGCGTCGGCTTCATTGCGAACATCAACGGTGAGAAGAGCCACGCCACGATCGAGCGTGGTTTGCAGATCCTCGTCAACCTCGACCATCGCGGTGCAGTGGGCGCCGATCCGTTGCTTGGCGATGGCGCGGGCATCCTGATCCAGATTCCGGACGCGCTCTATCGAGATTGGGCCAAAGGCGCGGGCGTAAACCTGCCGGCACCCGGCGATTATGCCGTCGTCATGTGCTTCCTGCCGCAGAACGAGGCGGCACGCGAATTCGGCATCAAGAATTTCGAGAGCTTCATCGTCAAGGAAGGCCAGACGATCCTGGGCTGGCGCGACGTGCCGACCACGCTTGATGGCCTTGGTAAGGCGGTTATCGAACAGATGCCGGTCATCCGCCAGCTCTTCATCGGGCGCGGTGAGAATTGTGCAGATCAGGACGCATTCGAACGCAAGCTGCTCGCGATCCGCAAACAGGCGCAGAACCCGCTTTTTGCATTGGAAGAAAAGCACGGCCTCCCGGGCCTCGGCAGCTTCTACATCCCTTCGATGTCGACGCGCACCGTTGTCTATAAGGGCCTGCTGCTCGCCGGGCAGGTTGGCTCCTTCTATGACGATTTGCGTAATCCGCTGTGCCAATCGGCGCTAGCCCTCGTCCACCAGCGTTTCTCGACCAATACTTTCCCAAGCTGGAAGTTGGCGCACCCCTATCGCTTTGTCGCGCACAATGGGGAGATCAACACGGTTCGCGGCAATGTGAACTGGATGAACGCGCGTCGCCGCACGATGGAATCGGACCTGATGGGCCCCGATCTCGACAAGATGTGGCCGATCATCCCGCACGGCCAATCGGATACGGCGTGCCTCGACAATGCGCTCGAACTGCTGCTCGCCGGCGGATACAGCCTCGCCCACGCGGTGATGATGCTGATCCCCGAAGCATGGGCCGGCAACCCGATGATGGATGCCGACCGCCGGGCATTCTATGAATACCATGCTGCGCTGATGGAGCCATGGGACGGCCCTGCTGCCGTGGCCTTCACCGACGGCCGGCAGATTGGCGCAACGCTCGACCGCAACGGCCTGCGCCCTGCGCGTTTCTGCGTCACCGATGATGATCATGTGATCATGGCTTCCGAAAGCGGCGTATTGCCGATCAAGGAAGACAATATCGTCCGCAAATGGCGTCTCCAGCCGGGCAAGATGTTGCTCATCGATATGGAGCAGGGCCGCATCATCGAGGATGAGGAAATCAAGGCGCAGCTTGCGACCAAGGAACCTTATGCCAAGTGGCTCGAATCCGCGCAGTATAAGCTGAAGGACCTCGACGAGG
>JALREL010000219.1 GCA_023262005.1 Sphingorhabdus sp.
GAGCAAAAAGCCCGCTTCCTGCCCGGCATTTTGTCCGGCGACGATTGGTGGTGCCAGGGGTATTCGGAACCTGGCGCAGGTTCGGACCTTGCTTCACTGCGCACAAAGGCTGTCCGCGATGGCGACCATTATGTTGTGAACGGTCAAAAGACATGGACCACGATGGCGCAACATGCTGACTGGGGCTTCTTCCTCGTCCGCACCGATCCCGACGCAAAGCAGCAGGAAGGCATCAGCTTCCTCCTCATCGACATGAAGACCCCGGGCATCACCGTACGCCCCATCATCACCCTGGGTGGTGAGCATGAGGTCAACGAAGTCTGGCTCGAAGACGTCCGCGTGCCGGTCGAAAACCGCGTCTATGAAGAAAACAAGGGTTGGACCTGCGCCAAGTTCCTGCTCGCGCACGAACGCACCGGCATTGCCGGCGTTGCCGCTTCAAAGCGTGGTATCGAACGCATCAAGGATATCGCCCGTTCCGAAATGGACGGCGATCGCCCGCTGCTCGCCAACCCCTTCTTCAAGCGCAAAGTTGCCGAGTTACAAACTGACCTGACTGCGCTCGAATTCACCGAGTTGCGCAGCCTTGCGGGTGAAGCCGCTGGCCGCGGCCCCGGACCGGAATCGAGCCTGCTCAAGATCAAGGGTTCGGAAATCCAGCAGCGCATCACCGAGCTCGCACTCGAAGCAGTCGGCCATTACGGCGCGCCTTATTTCCGCGGCTTTGGCGAAGGGGACAATGAGCACCCGATCGGCCCGGATTATGCGCACCGCACTGCGCCGAGCTATTTCAACATGCGCAAGACCACCATTTATGGCGGATCCAACGAGATCCAGCACAATATCATCGCCAAGATGGTCCTGGGTCTTTGAGAGGATAAGCAGAAATGGATTTTACCTATAACGAAACCCAGGGGATGATCCGCGACACGCTCGCGCGCTTTCTGGCCGACACCTATGACTTCGATACCCGCCAAAAAATGATCGCGACCGATGCCGGCCGCGACCCGGGCATCTGGAACGCGCTTGCCAATGAACTGGGCCTTTTGGGCGCAGCTTTTGGCGAAGAATATGGCGGTCTTGGTGGCGGCGCGCTCGAAAACGGATTGCTGATGGAAGAATTCGGCAAGGTCATCGCGATCGAGCCTTATCTGCAAACCGTCGTCATCGGTGGCGGTGCGCTGAAGGCTGTCGGCGGTGCACAAGCCGCGGCGCATATCCCGGGCATCATTTCGGGCGAAACCATCATCGCCTTTGCTTATGCCGAACCGCAGGGCCGTTATGACCTTGCCAACATCCGCACCACGGCCAAGGCCGATGGCAGCGGTTATGTGCTCAACGGCCACAAGGGCGTTGTATATTGCGCGCCTTGGGCAACGCACCTCCTCGTCACGGCCCGCACCGGCGGTTCGACGCGTGAGCGCAATGGCGTTGAGCTGTTCCTCGTTGATGCCAACCTGCCCGGCATCACCCGCCGCGATTATCCGACCGTAGATGGCAATCGCGCCTCGGAAGTTTATTTCGAAAATGTTGCGATCCCGGGCGACGCCCTGCTCGCAGGCGGAATGGACCTCATTGAAAAGGTCGTTGACGAAGCGACCGTCGCTGTCTGCGCCGAAGCCACTGGCGTGATGGCAAAGCTGCACGAAGGTACGCTCGAATATTCGAAACAGCGCCAGCAGTTCGGTCAGCCTATTGCCCGCTTCCAGGTGCTGCAGCACCGCATGGTCGACATGTTCATGGAAGTTGAGCAAGCTAAGTCGATGACAACCTATGCAACGCTGCACCTCGACAAGCCGGCCATCGAGCGCATGGCCGCTGTCTCGCAGTGCAAGGCAAAGGTTTCGCGCGGCGCGAAGTTCGTTGGCCAGAATGCCATCCAGACGCATGGCGGCATCGGCATCACGCAGGAACTGGCCCTCGGCCACTATTTCAAGCGTGCGACGATGATCGAAGGCCAGTTCGGTTCTGCCGATTACCATTATGATCGCTTTGAACGGCTCGTGATCGACGAAGCCGCTTAAGAGACGCATCAACTAAACCGCCCCCGGAAAATCCCGGGGGCGGATTTTGCACCAATCCGCTGTAACAGGACGATTTTATTTTTTGTGCACTGCACAATTTTACATTGACTTCGCTTGCCCAAATCTTTATTGTGCACTGCAACAAAACGGAAATGGTGCAGTGAAAATGGCAAGCAAAGCTGAAACGACCGTAGCCAAGGCCCGCAAGACTGCGGCTCCCAAAGCGGCGCCCGCAAAGCCGGTTGCTGCTGCCAAAGCCAGCCCGAAAAAGGCTGAGCAATTGGTAACCCGCATCGTCTCTGTTGATGAGAAACACCTCTCCGAAGGAGTGAAGAAAATGACTGAAACCGTAGAAAAGACCGCCAAGGAAGCACAGGCAAAGGCCGTGGATTTCTTCGCTGACGTTCGCGAAAAGGCAACCGAAGCTGCTGAAAAGGGCAAGAAGTTCGCCGCAGAAGCAACCGAATTCAACAAGGCCAATCTCGAAGCACTGGTTGAAGCCGGCAAGATCGCAGCCAAGGGCGCGCAGGATCTGGGCAAGACCAACCTCGAATATGCCAAGAAGAATTTCGAAGAAGTTCAGGCTGCTGTGAAGGAAGTCACCTCGGTGAAGAACCCGACCGACTTCGTGAAGCTGCAGGGCGAATGGATGCGCAAGGGCTTTGACACTGCTGTTGCGCAGGGTTCGAAGAACACCGAAGCTCTTGTGAAGCTTGCCAACGACATGTTCCAGCCGATCTCGAACCGTTTCGCGGTCGCATCTGACTTTTTCAAGAAGGCTGCATAAGCCCTCCTGGAAGATTGCGCCGGTGCGTTAGAGCACCTGCCCCCTCTCTCTCCTCTCCTCCCTGGAGGCAGGAAACCAGACGAGCCGGCGCATTTTAAAAGAGCCGTCCTTTCCCAGCGAAAGGGCGGCTTTTTGCTGCGCGCCATCAACCTGCGGTAGAAATGCGATACCGGGGGTCAGATTTACCATTAACAGCACTTGCGAAAGCCCCCTCCCTTACCCTATTTTCAATATATGGTGCTGGACAACAAAACCCCGCTGCGCATTCATGCAGGCCCCGATAGAGATCGCGATGACACGCGTGGACCCGGTGTCGGGCTGGCTACGCGCACGCGCCCCAAGACCAAGAAGCCCAGCCAGTACAAGGTGCTGCTGCTCAACGACGACTACACCCCGATGGAATTCGTCGTCCATGTACTGAAGGCGTTTTTCCAGATGGATACCGAGCAAGCCACCAGGGTAATGCTGCATGTGCATCAAAAGGGCGTCGGCGTGTGCGGAATATTCACCTATGAAGTCGCCGAAACCAAGGTGAACCAGGTGATGGACTTCGCGAAGAAGCACCAGCACCCGCTTCAATGCACACTCGAAAAGGCTTGAGCGCTTAATTCGGTGTGCTGATGGTCAAGCTGCCAAAAACGGCCTTGCCATCCTTGATCGTTGCAACCACCCGCAATTTGTGGAGATCGGCTGGATCGACATTTAGCGGATTGCCGTCGAGCAGCACCAGGTCGGCGCGTTTACCCGGTTCTATGCTGCCTTTCTCCTTATTCTCGCCAATCTGCCACGCCGCGTTGATCGTCACCTGCTGCAGGGCACGGTAAACCGGAATGCGTTCCAGCGGGCCCAAAATGTCACCCGATTGGCTGCGCCGGTTCACCGAAGACCAGACAAGGCGCAGCATGTCTGGCGGCACGACCGGGGAATCGTTATGCGCGGTCGGGCGCAGTCCCATTGCCCATGCGCTGGCTTGCGGCGATATGAAATCCGCACGTTTCGGGCCCAACGCGACATCGCGGTGCCAATCGCCCCAATAAAAAGTATGATTGGCGAAGAAACTGGGCTGGATATCAAGCTGCTTCATTTCCGCCAGTTGGTCCAGCTGCACCACCTGATTGTGGATCGCGATGGTTCGCTTGCCCGAAAGGTCGTTCGTGCGGACACCATCGATCAGCGCCTGCGCCGCCGCATCACCGTTCACATGGACAAACACCTGCCACTTGTTTTTGGCGGCATCAGACAGCTTTTCATTGAAGAGTTTGAGGTCGATTGCGGGATAACCAGCATAGCCTTCTTTCTGGCCATGCGGTGGAATCGGTACGGGATCCTTGAGCCACGCTGTGCGCCCCTGTGGCGACCCATCGAGAGTCAGCTTAATCCCGCCAATCCGCAAATGCCCCGTATAGGCTTGGCCGATGCGCGCGCGCACTTCGTCAGGCCAGTTGCGTTCAAACGACACCAACGCAACAACATCGATGGGAAGCAGCCCACGCTTTGCGGCTTCGTCCAGCGCGCTCCAGCCTTCGGGCATGACCCGCCCATCCTGGCCGGTGGTAATGCCATTTGCCGCATAGATTTTTGCGCCCGCAACAATGGGTGCGATGCTCGCTTCAACGCTCGGCGGCGTAAGCAGTTTCAACACCGGATATAAGGCTGTCTCCTCAATCACACCGTTCGGTGTCTTGCCATCTGCTTCACGCCGGATGACACCGCCCTGCGGATCGGGCGTATCAGGCCCATAACCGACAAGTTTCAGCATCGCCGAATTCATCGATGCGAAATGCCCACTGACATGGATAATCAGTATTGGCATCGTTGCTGAAACCGCATCAAGGTCGGCCCGCGTCGGATGGCGGCGTTCGGCCAATTGGGAATCGTCATAGCCATTTCCGATTGTCAACGGCACACCTTCCGGAAGTTTGTAGTTGCGAAGCGCCGTTTGCATTTCGGCTATGTTGGTAACGCCGCCCACGGGTGGCGGTTGCAACTGCGCCATTGCAGCATTCTGGCCAACATATGTCATATGCCCATGGGCATCGATAAAGCCGGGCAGCATTGTACGCCCGTTGAGGTCGACCGACTGCGCTTTTCCTTTCGCCACCTTTTTCACATCGGCAAGCAAACCCGTGGCGGCAATCCGACCGTCGCGGATAAGCACGGATTCAACTTGCGATGGCTCGTCCCCGGCTATAGTTATGATCGGACCGCCACTGATGATCAAATCATTGGCGCTTGCCGTCGTTGTCACCAGCAGCAATGGTGCCAGTGCAAGCAGTCTGTAACTGCGCATTTTGGTTTCCCCCTCCCAAGGATTATTTGCTCCTCTATCGTTTGCAAAAACGCGGCTGGCAAGCAATCCTCTGGAAAGAGGAGATTCGTCATGTCTGCTGCCCTTATTATCGGTGCCGGTGACGCAACCGGTGGCGCCATTGCAAAGGCTTTTGCGGCTGAAGGCTACACCGCCTGTGTCAACCGGAGACCGCGCCATGCGGATAAGCTGGAAGAACTGGCGCAATCGATCCGCGATGCCGGGCACATGGCCCAAGCCTATCCAGCCGATGCACGCGACGAAGAGGCGATGATTGCGCTTGTCGAAAGCGTCGAACGCGACGTGGGCCCCATCGAAGTCGCTGTCTTCAACATCGGGGCTAATGTGCGCTTCGGGATCACGGAAACCACCGCGCAGATTTATCGCAAGGTTTGGGAAATGGCGACCTTCGCAGGCTTTCTGATGGGGCGTGAGGTGGCGAAGCATATGGTCCAGCGGCAACGCGGGACGATCATCTTCACAGGCGCGACTGCATCGATCCGCGGCGGCGCGGGTTATTCAGCCTTTTCCGGAGCCAAAGCCGCTCTCCGAATGCTGGCCCAATCGATGGCGCGCGAGCTGGGACCGCAAAACATCCATGTCGCTCACAGCATCATCGATGGCGGGATCGACACCGAATTCATCCGGGGCCTACGGCCCGACTTCGACGATGCAAAGGCCAATGACCTTGTGCTGTCACCGGATGCGATTGCAGAGGCCTATGTCATGCTGCACAAACAGCAACGAAGCGCGTGGACGCACGAATTGGACCTGCGCCCTTGGGGGGAAAAATGGTGAGCAAGACTTTCGAATTCCTTTTCGATTTTGGCGGACCCAACAGCTATCTGGCGCACAAGGTGCTGCCGGAACTTTGCCGCGAAACGGGGGCCACCGCGATTTATGTGCCCATCCTTCTGGGCGGGCTTTTCAAGATCACCAACAATCAGGCGCCGATGATGCGCTATGCGGAAACCCCGGCGAAGCGGAACTATGAAATGCTGGAGTTCGACCGCTTCGTGAAGGCCCATAACATCCCCTTCAAGATGAACCCGAATTTCCCGATCAATTCGTTGTATCTGATGCGCGGCGCGGTGGCGGCGCAGCATCTGGGTTGTTTCATGCCCTATGTCGAGGCGATCATGGCGGCGATGTGGGAGGATGGCCTGAACACCGGCGATCTCGCTGTGGTGAAAGATGTGCTCGACAAGGCTGGCCTCGACAGCGCCGCTCTATTGGCCAAGGCAGAGGAAGCTGATGTGAAAGCAGAGCTTGTTTCCAACACCGAAAAGGCGGCAGCACGCGGTGCTTTTGGCGTTCCCACATTCTTTGTGGGTGAAGAAATCTTCTGGGGCAAGGAACGCCTCTGCCAGGTCGCGGCAGCGCTCAACAAAGGATGAGCTTGCGCGCGGCGCGCATCGCGCTAAACCGCTGCGATGGACAAGATAATCATCCGCGGTGGCAATAAGCTTAAAGGCAAGATTCCGATTTCGGGGGCAAAGAACAGCGCTTTGACGCTGCTTCCTTGCGCGCTTCTCACCGATGAACCGCTGACGCTGCGTAACCTGCCGCGCTTGGCCGATATTGACGGTTTCCAGCATCTGATGAACCAGTTCGGCATTTCGACGACAATTGCCGGGTCGCGCCCCGAAGATTTCGGCCGCGTGATGACGCTGGAGGCAACGCGCATCACCTCTTCGGTCGCGCCCTATGAACTGGTTCGCAAGATGCGTGCGTCCATCCTCGTTCTGGGACCGATGCTGGCCCGCATGGGTGAAGCAACGGTTTCGCTGCCGGGCGGCTGCGCCATTGGCAACCGTCCAATCGATTTGCACCTGAAAGCTCTCGAAGCCTTTGGCGCGGAAATCGAGCTGGCATCCGGCTATGTAAAGGCGACCGCACCCAAAGGCGGCCTGCCGGGTGGAAGCTATACTTTCCCGGTGGTTTCGGTCGGTGCGACCGAGAATGCGTTGATGGCCGCGGTTCTCGCAAAGGGCACCTGCGTCCTCCACAATGCCGCGCGCGAACCTGAAATTGTCGACTTGTGCAACCTGTTGGTTGCAATGGGCGCAGAGATTGAAGGTATCGGCAGTTCCGACCTGACCATCCATGGCAAGGATCGCCTGCACGGCGCGACCTATCGCGTGATGGGCGATCGTATCGAGGCGGGCAGCTATGCCTGCGCGGTTGCGACCACCGGCGGCGAAGTTGAATTGATCGGCGCGAATGAGCGTGAAATGCAGGCGACGGTAGATGCCCTGCGTGCTGCAGGGGTGACGGTCGAAGCAACCAAGGAAGGCTTGCGGGTCGCAGCCGAAGGGCGGCTGAAACCGCTGACGATTTCGACTGCGCCCTATCCCGGTTTCGCCACCGACATGCAGGCGCAATTCATGGCAATGCTCTGCATGGCCGATGGTGCCAGCGTGTTGACCGAAACAATCTTTGAAAATCGCTATATGCATGTTCCCGAACTCAACCGCATGGGGGCGCATATTGAAACCAAGGGGCGCACGGCCATCGTCCATGGCGTTCCGAAACTGACTGGTGCTCCGGTGATGGCAACCGACCTTCGTGCTTCGATGAGCCTAATAATCGCCGGACTTGTTGCGGAAGGGCAGACCGAAGTCAGCCGTATCTATCACCTTGATCGCGGCTATGAGCGGTTGGAAGAAAAGCTGAGCCTGGTTGGTGCAGATATCGAACGTGTAGGCGCCGACTGACGATGGATACAGCGTAAAAGCTGTATTGATTTTTCGATATGTTGCAAATGGAGGCGATTTCCGGCATTCTGGCTTCAGAAGGGGTGCCCAGTCGTGAAGCATATGAAAGATTATGAGAGGCGCCGGCACCCTGTGCTGGAATCAATCCAACACAGCCCTATCGCCACAGTGGTCAGCGATCCGCGGCAGAAAGATAACCCGCTGATCGCCGTCAATCAGGCATTTCTCGACCTTACCGGATATGCAGAAGACGAGGTTGTGGGCCGCAATTGCCGGTTCCTGCGCGGCGTCGACACCGAAACCGCCCAAACCGAAAAGCTACGTACGGCAATTTTCGAACGCAAACCGACGCTGGCAGAACTGATCAATTACAAGAAGGACGGCACCAAGTTCCGCAATGCGGTAATGCTCGCGCCTTTGTTCGACGCCAGTGGTGAGCTTGAATATTTTGTCGGCTCGCAAATCGAGATCCCCAAGGCAGAAGACAGCATCACCACCATCCGGCAGCAACAAGCGGCGGAACTGGTCGACACGCTGTCGCCACGTCAACGCGAGATCTTGAAGCTGATGGCCCAAGGCTATCGCACAAAGCAGATCGCCTACATGCTCGACCTCAGCGAAAAGACCGTCCAGATGCATCGCATGTTGCTGTTCAAGAAGCTTTCGACTTCCAACGCTGCCGATGCTGTCCGCATTGCAGTAGAAGCCGGCATTTAAACCACAGACTTAAGCCTATGGGTTTAAAGCGGTATGGTAAACTCAGGCCACTTCCGCCATTCCATTTGTACGGAGCGGAAGATGTAATCTTGTCTGGCAAAGTGCGGTCCCTTACCCTCCCTTGAAACCGCATTTTCCAGTTATTGCGGACCCCCCGAACGAGCGATGACCCGGCTTGTTGCAGGCCGAACGCCAGTCGGATTACTTCTCCCGCAACGTACCTACCGAACGTATCGGGCCAGTCCCGCGCGGTTTGGGTCGCAACCTGTGCCGCCACTGCAATGCAGGGCGGCACTTATTTTTTCAGCCTTTCGATAGCTGCAGCCGCTTTACCAGCCAGATGCGAATGGCGCCGGCAAGACCGCTTGGCGTCGGCGATGCCAGCCGTTCATTGTCGATTGCCGCTACCAGCGCGTTGATCGGCTGGCCTGTTTCTTCGGATGCCGCACGCAGCATTTCCCAGAACAACGGCTCAAGGCTTATTGACGTCTGATGCCCAGCAATGGTTACGCTGCGCTTGACCGGCGGATGGTAGGGTGACCGTTCGGCCATGTTTAATACATGTGCTGCCCACCATTGATCGATAGCGTCGAACCAGTGATGAAGCCGGCATTGTCGCTAGTCAGGAATTCGACCCCGCGCGCAATTTCGTCAGCCTGGCCGAGACGACCGATTGGAATTTGGGCAACAATCTTCTCCATCACATTTTCCGGGATCGTCGATAGCATTTCAGTCGCGATATAGCCGGGCGCGATAGCATTCGCGGTGACGCCGAAGCGCGCACCTTCCATCGCGAGCGACTTTGTGAAGCCATGAATACCCGACTTGGCGGCGGCATAGTTGACCTGGCCAATCTGCCCGCCCTGGCCGTTAACCGAACCGACATTGACGATGCGGCCCCATTTGCGCTCGCGCATGCCGGCGAACACCGCTTTCGCCATGTTAAAACAGCCTGTCAGGTCGACGCGGATCACCTCGTCCCACTGCTCGAATGTCATCTTCACCATCGTCGCATCGCGGGTGATACCGGCGTTGTTGACCATGATATCGATCGGGCCGAATTCAGCCTCGATAGCCGCGCATGCATCAAGGCAGGCTTGGTGGTTGCCAACATCCCATTTGCGCACGGCAATTCCGGTGCGATCCGAAAATTCCTTGGCCGCTGCATCATTGCCACCATAGTTGGCGATGACCAGCCGACCCTTTTCCTTCAGCTTCAAACTGATTGCTTCACCGATGCCGCGTGTACCGCCGGTTACTACTGCTATGCGCGTCATTCACCCACTCCTGCTATATCCTTGTCTTGCCAAGGGCATAGCCAGAGTCCGAAGGGGCAACAAGTTTACGTGAACGTCAGTGCAATGCTATTCATAGCCAGCCCGAAAGCTCTCGCCGGACAAGCGTTTCGAGCATTTCCATACCTGCGGCATCGGCATTGAGGCATGGCAGATAGGCATAGCGCTCACCCCCTGCTTCCTCAAACTGCTCCTTGCCCTGCAGCGCAAGCTCCTCGAGTGTTTCGAGGCAATCGGCTGAAAAACCGGGCGCAAATATTGCGATCTTCTTTTTACCCTCTTCCGCCAACCGCTTGATCGTGTCTTCGGTTGATGGCTCAAGCCACTTGGCCCGGCCGAAGCGCGATTGGAAGGCGATGGTCAACGGCTTGCCAAGCGCTTCCGAAAGCAAGCGTGCCGTTTTATGGCACTGGCAATGATAAGGGTCACCCAGATGCAATGTCCGTTCGGGCATTCCGTGGAAGCTCGCGATAATCGCGTCTGGTTCAAAATTGAGCTTGGCGAGTTCGCTTTTCAGCGATGCTGCCAGCGCGTCGATATAGGCCGGATCGTCATGATAGGTCGGCATTGTCCGGAGCGCGGGTTGCCAACGCATCGCAGCAAGTGATCGGAAAGCCTCATCGACCACGGTCGCCGTAGTTGCACCCGAATATTGCGGATAGAGCGGTGCAAGCAGGATACGGTTGCAACCATCTGCTTTCATCGCCGCCAACTGGCGCTCGATCGAAGGCTGGCCATACCGCATGGCGTAGCGAACATCGACAGCATCCCCCAATCGGGCCTGCAGCGCCTCAGCCTGCGCTTTGGTGTAAACTGCCAGGGGCGATCCTTCGGGCATCCAAATCTTGGCATAGTTGGCCGCGGATTTCTTGGGCCGCACATTGAGGATGATGCCGCGCAATATCGGTTGCCAGATGAGTGACGGGATTTCCACCACCCGCTTGTCTGAAAGGAACTGCTTCAGATAGCGGCGCACTGCCGGAGCGTTAGGCGCCTCAGGCGTACCGAGATTGACCAGCAACACCCCGATACGAGGTGTCTTGATGGGTGGATGGTTGGCTGGAATGTTCATGCGCCGCGCTTATCGATCACAGCCCGCGCGACAATAAGGGCAATTCCCTTAGCCGCACGCCTGCAGCGGAGAAAAGCGCATTGGCAATGGCAGGTGCGACCGCCGGCACGCCAAGCTCACTAAGGCCGCCGGGTTCTTCTTCGTTGCGGATGAATTCGATGTCGATCTCAGGAATGTCCGAAAGCTGGGGCAGGTCAATGTCGCGCAAGCGCCGTGCAACCGGCAGGCCATTTTCATATTCGGTTGCCGAACCGAGCGCCTGTGCGAGCCCGAAGATGATGCCGCCTTCGACTTGCTGGCGGGCGATTTCCGGATTGATCAGCCGTCCGCAATCGACGACCGCCGAGATGCGTTCGACGCGCACACCCTGTTCCCCGGTGCGGGCAGTGGCGATTACAGCGATGTGGCTGCCGTACATCGAATGGCAGGCAAGCCCCTTCCCGCTATTCTCAGCCCCGCCATCCCATCCCGCAAGCGCGGCAACATTGGTCAGGCAGCGGGCAAGGCGCGTTTGCCCGACCAGCATTTGCATGCGGAATGACAATGGTTCGATCCCTGCAGCAGCGGCCAGTTCGTTGATAAAGCTTTCGACGAAAAAGGCGGTGTAGCCATGCGCATTCCCGCGCCACAATCCGGTCGGCAGCGGCAGGTCGACCGGGAAATGATCAACGCTGAGATTGGGAATGGAATAAGGCGGCACAGCGCCATCGATAGCCAGCGGATCATGATCTCCGGTGACCGCTCTCAACGCCTCGACCGGCGTGTCACCCTTGAGCCGCCGGATCTGTTGCCGCGCCATGGCAGGAACCGCGATGCGTACCGCCAGCCCTTCAATGACGCCGCCCCTGCCCAGCGCCGCAGTCATCCGCGCATGTGCCGGTGGGCGGACGATATCGCGGATGAAGTCTTCGGGGCGCGACCATATTACCTGCACCGGGCGGCCAGCATGTTGCGCCAAAATTGCCGCCTGTTCGGCGATGCGGTTATCGAGGTTGCGGCCGAAACTGCCCCCCGCCATCATCTGTATCAGCGTGACATTATCGGCATCGATGCCAATCGCCTTGGCGGCGGCGAGCTTTGCAGCCTCTGGCGCCTGGGTCGCCAGCCACAAGGTCAGCCGCCCCTTTTTGAATTCCGCAGTCGCACTGCGCGTTTCAATCGGGGCATGCAGCGCAGGCTGCACGGAATATTGGCTGCGATAAACCTTCGTACCTGCTGATTTATCGAGCGCGGCATCGACCGACCCGATATCGACAAATCGCGAACCAGGCCCCTTGTCCAGCGCGCGCTCCATCGCTTCGTTCATTATGCCGCTGTCGGGCATCCGGCCGGTGGTTGCAAACACCGGTGCCATTGCATCGAGTGCCTTGTTCGCTACCCACCAGTTGGTGCCGAGTGCAGCGACCCAACCATCGGTCCGCACGACATCGACCAGCCCTTTGAGGCCTTTGGCTCCTTCGCGATCCAATTCCTTGAGGCGCGTATCCCCAATCGGCCCTGCGCGGACCGACGCATAGAGCATTTCCGGAAGGCGCACGTCACCTGCAAAATTCGCGCTGCCATCAACCTTTGCCGGCACATCGAGGCGGACCGCCTCGCGACCAGAAAGGCCGTTGACCGGCGACGCGCGCAGGGGGACGGGGCTTGGCGGATCATAGGTCGCCGCGTCCGCAACCAGTTCAGCAAAGGGAATCCGCTTTTTGCCGAACGTCACAAAACCATTGGCAGTATCGCAATTTTCCCACGCCGTGTCCCAACGTTCCGCCGCTGCCTGGCACAAGACGGTGCGAGCCGCAGCTCCGGCGATGCGACAGGGACGTTCGAACTGACGGATCGAAGTTGACCCTGCCGTGATCATGAAGCCGGTGCGCTTCGCCCATTCCTTGTGCAAGGCATCAGATGCGCCGCTATTGGCGAATGTCCCAAGCGATGCGGGGAGGAAAGCGGCGCTCCATTCGCGAACAAAAAGGTCGTTGGAAAAATTGGGTCCCGGCAATGCCGGCTGGATTGCGACTGTTCGCCAATCTGCACCCAACTCTCCGGCCACAATTTGGGCAAGTGCGGTATAGCTGCCCTGCCCCATTTCGGATTGCGGGACAGCGATGGTTACCCGGCCATCCTCGCCAATCTTCAGCCAAGGACCAAAAAGATGCTCGCCCTCTTCGAGCATCATATTGGGAAGATATTCGCGCGGCCAGACAGCCCATGCAACGAGCAATCCCGCACCAACGCCCCCGCCGATCAGCAGGTTGCGGCGCGAAAGCTCGATGCCGGGCTTGTCGTTCACCGAACGCCGCCCTTTGGATCATCGAGCCAGTTGCCCACGCGTTTTGCGATATCTGCAAATGCCCCTGCGACCGGCCCGTCGCCCAGCGCAGGTGGCTCTCCCGCATCGCTGGCAAGGCGGACCGAAATGTCGAGCGGGATCCGGCCGAGGAAGGGAATGCCCAGTTCAGCAGCAGCAGCCTCCGCCCCACCACGGCCAAATGGATCGCTGACTTCGCCGCAATGCGGGCAGATATATCCTGCCATATTCTCAACGAGCCCGATGATCGGAACCTGCGCCTGGTTGAAGAAGCCGATAGCCCGCGTGGCATCCATCAACGCCAAATCCTGCGGGGTCGAAACGATCACTGCACCGACCGGCTTGTGTTTCTGGATCATCGATAGCTGGATATCGCCGGTGCCCGGCGGCATATCGACAACGATCTCGCGTACGTCACCCCAATGGGCATCCACCAGCTGCGAAAGCGCCTGCCCGGCCATCGGACCGCGCCAGGCAATCGGCTGGCCCGGTGCCGCCAACTGCCCCATCGACAGGAAGGGTACCCCGCCTGCACCCGGCGTCGGATACATTTTCTTGCCTTCCGCTTCAGGCTTTACGCCTTCTAAGCCCAAAAGCCGGGTTTGCGAAGGGCCATAAATATCAGCATCCACCAAGCCGGCAGCGCGCCCGGCGCGGCGCATCGCGACTGCCAGGTTGGCCGAAAGCGTCGATTTACCAACGCCTCCCTTGCCGCTCGCCACTGCAATCAATTTTGGCACAATCCGCTCCGCCGTTTGCAGCAAACGTACCGGCACATCCGGCGCAACAGCCGCGACCACAGATTTGATTTTTTCGGACAGCGCATCGCGACTGGCCGGGTCGAGTCCAGCCACGTCGACGATCATTGAAACAGCGCCGTCTTTCTCCCTGATTCCGCTCACACGCCCGTGCGCAATATCGGCGACCGCTATTTCTATTTTATCGATATCAACCATGGGAAATGCGAATAGAATCAGATTGTCTGGAATGACACTGTTTTTCTTGAAACAGCGTACCTATATGTCGCCCATGATGCAAAAACAGGATAGTGGGACGCCCGAGGCGTTGCATAGCGAAAGCAAAGGGCCATGGGATTTGCCGGGCTCTGGCGAAAACGGAAAACCGGCAGGCGGACGGGCTTCCAAGCCTTCTTCTGCGGGCAGCGATGAACAGCCAAAACCGGCCAATCCGTGGGAACCACAAGCCAATCCGGGCGGCCGTGCACGCGGGCCTTCACTCGAAGAGATTTTTCGACGCCCGGGTGGCGGCAAAGGCGGCGGGTTTGGTGGCCTGCCTCCGCGCGCAGATGGCAAGAGCTGGTGGCCCGTCATTGTCGGCGGCCTGTTTGCGATCTGGCTGATCTGGACAAGCATGCACCGCATCGGCCCCGAACAAGAGGGCGTGGTAACGACTTTTGGCAGTTATTCG
>JALREL010000010.1 GCA_023262005.1 Sphingorhabdus sp.
ATCCTCGTGGCCCGGCGTGTCGAGAAGATTGAACACCGCGCCGCCATACTCGAAATGCATCACCGACGTGGTGACCGAGATGCCGCGCTGCTGCTCGATCTTCATCCAGTCCGAACGCGCGCGACGCGCGGCACCGCGCGCCTTGACTTCACCAGCCAAGTGGATTGCGCCGCCTTGAAGCAGCAGTTTTTCAGTCAACGTCGTTTTACCCGCGTCAGGGTGCGAAATAATCGCAAAGGTACGGCGGGTGGCCCAAGGTGCAGTGGTCATGGCCGCGGCGCATAGCGGGGATGACGATGGGGGTCTAGCCCAGTCCCTTGCGCAACATCCGGTTTACGACCTCGGCAATGTCTTCAACCGCACGTTCTTCCCCCAAGACACCATAGCGAAGGCCGAGGAAAACGTTCATCCCCATGATCGCCCATGCATGCGCCTCATCGATCGGACCTGATAGTTCGCCGCGCGTTTCGGCAGCCTTCAAACGTTCAAGGATACGTTCGACCGTCGTGCCATAATGCGCCCTCCAGGCATCGGGAGCGACGAATTCAGCCTCATCGATAATCCGATAGATTTCCTTATGTTGCCGCGCGAACAACAGGAAAGCGGCGAGCGCGCGGCCTTCGGCATCGATCTGGTCGCCTGCGCCGGGCAACACAGGCGCAACATGGTCGCGCACCTGCCCCGACATGTCTTTCACCAGCGCTCGGAACAGCGATTCCTTCGAATCGAAATAGGTATAGAAACTGCCGAGCGCGACGCCGGCGCGGCTGGTGATGCTGACGACCGAACTATCGTGAAACCCTTTTTCCCCGAATTCCGCACGCGCAGCATCAAGCAGCGCACGTAAAGTGCGACGACCGCGTTCAGTGCGCGGTGCCTTGTCTTCCCCCGTCATTGTTGCATCCATGCCACGCATGGCGACCATTTGCAAAATTCCTCTCGTTAAAGTTGAAAGATGGTTCAACTTTCAGTATGGAGCAAGCAGAAAATAGCGGGGCAGCCGCATATTCGAATGCATGGAAGAGAGGATTTTATGAAATTCCAATCATTTACACGCGCAGTTCTGATGTCGGGGATAGCGCTTGGCTCCGTTACGGCCATGGCCGCTCCGGTTTGGGCGCAGGATGAAGCAGCCGCCGAAGAAGCCGATGCAAGCGGCGAAATCATCGTCACCGCCCGCCGCCGAGAAGAAAGCCTGATCGACGTTCCGATTTCGGTCACCGCAATTTCGGGCGATACGCTCGCTGCGCAAGGCGCGGTCGATATCACTGCCTTGCAGGACAAGGCGCCGAACATGACGCTGCAGATCGCGCGTGGTTCGAACTCCACCCTCATCGGTTTCATTCGCGGCGTCGGCCAGCAGGATCCGCTTTGGGGCTTTGAACCTGGCGTCGGTCTGTATGTCGACGATGTCTATGTTGCGCGTCCCCAAGGTGCGGTGCTCGACATCTTTGACGTTTCGCGCGTCGAAATATTGCGCGGCCCGCAGGGCACGCTCTACGGCCGCAACACCATTGGTGGCGCCGTCAAATACGTCACCAATCGCCTCGGCAATGAATTCAGCGGCAAGGTCCGTGCAGCTTATGGTTCGTACAACCAGGTCGACCTGGTCGGGCAGATCACTATTCCCCTCGGCGATACCTTCTCGATCGGCGGTGCAGTTGCCTGGTACCAGCGCGATGGTTTTGGCGAAAACCTGAACACGGGCGCAGAGCATTATAACAAGGATGTTCTTGCCGGTCGCATCTCGGCCGAATTCGCACCTTCGGATACGGTCTTCATCCGCGTTGCTGCCGACAAGATCATCGACAAATCGAACCCGCGCCACGGCACACGCCTCGTCGGCAATGGTGGCGTCGCAGCGTTCGAACCGACCGCAAGTGTGTATGATACCCGCGCCGGCATTGGCGATGACAACAAGGTCGAAACGCAGGGCCTATCATTGACCGCCGAGTTCGGTCTTTCCGACACTCTGACCTTCAAGTCGATTTCGGCTTATCGTGATGGCCATACCGACACCGTCATCGATTTCGATAACACGCCGGGGCCCGTGCTCGACGTTCCCGCATTCTACGATGACCGCCAGTTCACACAGGAACTGCAGTTGCTGTTCGACGGCGACCGCTTCCAGGGCGTTGCCGGTCTCTATTATCTCGATGCCCGTGCAAGCGGTGCTTTCGATACGGTCTTGGGTGCGTTGAACACCACCACCCTCACCTCGGGTACGGTCAAGACCAAGAGCTATGCGGCATTTGCCGATGTCAGCTTTGATGTAACCGAGCAGCTCAAGATTTCGGGCGGCCTCCGCTACACCAAGGACGACAAGACCGGCACCGTGTTCCGCCGCAACTATACCGGCATTCGCAGCCCGCTTTTCGGCAATACTGCTGCAGTTCCGGGTCTGATCCGCACCGATTACACCAACGACCGCAGCTTCGAAAAGCTGACGCCGCGGGTCTCGATCAGCTATCAGCCCAACGAAGATGCCAATCTTTATGCATCCTACGGCAAGGGCTTCAAATCGGGTGGTTTCGACATGCGCGGCGACGCGGTGTTCACGCCAACCACCGTCAATGGTTATGAACCCGAAACGATCGACAGCTATGAAGTCGGTTTCAAGGGTGCATTCCTTGACCGCAAGCTGTTCACCAATGTTGCGTTGTTCAAATCCAAATACAAGAACCAGCAGGTCACCATCCAGGTGCCCAATATCGTAACCGGTGGCATCGCCAGCTTCGTCGACAATGCCGGTCGCGGGGATATCTGGGGCGCCGAACTGGAACTGCGTGCGGTGCCTTCGCCCTATTTCTCGATGAATGCGGCGCTTGGTTACACCAATGCGGATTACAAGGAATTCCTGACCTTCATCGCGGGCGGCACCACGCCGGTCGACGTTGCGGATCAGCGCTTCTTCCAGAACACGCCAAAGTGGACGGCAAGCGTTTCGGCGACCGCTTCGGCTGACCTGTTCGGCGGAACCTTCTCGTTCACGCCGGCGGTTTCAATGCGCAGCGATGCCTATATGTTTGAAATCGCGACCCCGGCGCTTGATCCGGATGGTTACTTCCTGGTCGATGCCTCGGCTGGATGGACCTCGGGCAATGACAAGTTCAAGCTGTCATTGAACCTGCGGAACCTGACCAACGAGCGCTATCGGGTTGGTGGTTACAACTTCCCGGGCGCCTTGTTCGGCAACTCGATCATCGGCTTCTACGGCCCGCCGCGTACGGCGACCGTCAGCCTTGAATATCGCTTCTGATTTTACGCTCCTACCCTCTCCCAGGAGTGAAACGGAAAGGCCGGGGTCCACGCCCCGGCCTTTCTTATTTCCCAATTCAGAAGAGCCCAGGCACCTCGCGTTGGGCCGTATTGGGTTCCTTGGGTAACGGCACTACTCGGCGATCAGTCCTTTGCCCGTCCGCCTGCGGGCTTTGCCCTGCGGTTACCGGCGTGCATGATCGACCTGCAATGAAATCGAGCGCGGAGCGGAGCGAAGCCTCTGCCGGATCGCCCAGCGGCCGCCCTATGTCATCCGGTGCTGCACATGTCGTGCGCATATTGCTCGCAAGGCCCGAATAATAATCGCCCTGTCCAGCCGAATTGTCCTTCGCGAACGCCACAACACGGATGCGATCATCGCATGCGGACTGATCAACCGCGATTTGGCCCACTGGTTTGCCAAAGGTGTTGCTGCCGATAAGGGCGGCATTCACGCCCAAATAGGGAATGAAGCTGTTCATCACCAATTCGCTTGCCGATGCTGTGGCTCCGGTGGTGATGAAGGCGATCTTGACCGGCGATACCGATTGGGATTGCGGCGCGAAGCGGCGGGTTTCATTATTCGACGCCTTCGAAGTCCGGAATCGGGTGATCGAGAAAATGTCGCTGGTGCTTCGGTTTCCACCCAAAAGGTCACCCATCAATTCCGCAGTCGAGACCAAGCCTCCACCATTGTAACGAAAATCGATAACGATGTTGGCAATCCCTTGCGCGCGGAAATCGGCAAAGGCGGTGCGCAATTGGTTATCAGCGGTAGAGATGAAAGTGCGCATGTTGATATAGCCAACCTGGCGACCGCCATCACTGATGACTTTCACCCCATAGCGCGATGAAAGCGGGTCTATGTTATAATCGGCCTTCGAAATGGTAACATTGCGCGTTCCGGCCGCGTTGGAAATGCGCAGCACTCGAGTCGTTCCGACCGTATTCGGGCCGAGCGCACTGCTGATCCCGGCAGACCCCTGAGTTGCGATGATGTCGCTAACCGGAACCAAGTTGGTTTCCGACGTACCAATCGCAAGGATTTCGGTTCCGCGGTCAATTCCAGCGGTCAGTGCTGGTGCATTTTCGAAAGATTCGATCACGAACAATCGTGAACCCTGAAAGGCGAAGCGCACCCCAAAGCCAGCCGTCGCACCGGAAGCGAAGAAGGCATTCTCCTCCGCAATCGAGGTGATGTAAGTGAAATAGCGATCGCGGCCCTGCGAACGCGCCGTTGCAGTCAATGCGTCGATATAAGCACCAACGGTAGAATAAGGCGAAGGATCAAGCGACGAGGGCAGCGTTTCGGGAAACAGATACCATTCGTTGAGGACGGAAAAGGCAAAATCCTGACGGTTGCGCAGGCTGCATGCAGTGGATGAGGGCGGTGAAGGGGGTGGAGTCGCACTTGTCGGCGGGGCGACAACAGTTCCACCACCCGAACTACCGCCTCCCCCGCAAGCAGTGGCGCCAGCGGCGAGGATGATTACCAGATTCTTCAGCGACGTTTTTCGCACGCACCCGAACTCCATCAAAAGCGATCATGGCTGTAGCCATCTAAACGCCTTTAACAGCATGAGAATGTGCCAGCAGGCAAGTAACAAGTTGCGCTGCGTCAACCGCGCAAACTTGCTCCTTGTTTGGCCGCCGCTGCCACCACACGATCGCTGATCGCTTTCAAATCCTCGTCGGTGTAGCTTTTCTCTTCTGGCTGCAATGTCACCTCAATCGCAAGGCTGACCTGCCCTTCCGGCACACCTTGGCCGGCAAAGCGATCGAACAGCCGAACCGCGACGATGTTATCCTTGTCGCACCCCTTGACCGCGCGGACGAGATCGCCCGATGCGAGTTGTTCGGGAACGAGGAAGGCAAAGTCGCGGGTCACTGCCTGCAAGGCGGGCGGTGAGTAAGCGGGACGCATGAAGCCAGCACCCTTTTTCGCCGGGATCGCATCGAGGAAGATTTCGGCCGCAATCACCGTCCCATCAAGGTCAAATGCCTTGGCAGTGGCGGGGTGTAGCGCACCGAATGCGGCGAGGATATTCTTGGGTCCCATTCGCAGCGTAGCCGATTGGCCGGGATGGTAATGATCGCCGGCTTCGCCCATCACCATCAGGCCGTCGGTCGCAACACCAGCCGCAGCGAGCAAGGCGATAACTTCAGCCTTGGCATCATAGGCGTCAAACTTTGCCGCCTTGCCGCTCGCCCAGCTGCGCTGCGATTTATCACCCGCAAGCACGATACCTGCCGTCAACCGTTCGCTATCTGAGAGATATCGCCTGCCGATTTCAAACAAGCGGACCGAGGAAGCACCCCGATCCATATTGCGGCGGGTGGCCGAAAGTAATCCGGGAAGGAGCGAGGGCCGCATGACCTTCATGTCTTCGCTGATCGGATTGGCAAGGCTCCAGGTACCTCCACCAAATGCTGCCGCTTCCTTTTCGGGAAGGAAGGACCAGTTGATCGCTTCGTTGAGGCCACGTGCCGCAGCCGCGCGACGAACCTTGCGCTCAATCCCTTGCTGTGCGGTTGCAGTGGGCTTTGCCACACCATCTGCGCGCGGCAGAGGTACCGACACGATATTGTCGAGGCCGACGATACGAACAACTTCCTCAACCAGATCGGCAGGCCCATCGATATCACGGCGCCATGTGGGTACGGTCACGGTCCAGTCGGCAGCCACCTCGAAGCCAAGCGATTCGAGGATAGCTTTCTGCTGCTCCGCCGGCACGTCGATACCGCCCAATGTTGCACAGCGGGATGTATCGTAAGCCAGCGTCTTGCGATCAACCGGCGGTTGCCCGGCACGGACGATATCCGACGCCTCACCACCGCAAATATCGAGGACCAGTCGGGTAATGATTTCGACCGCGTCGTCGAGGAATGCCGGGTCTACACCACGTTCAAAACGGCTGCGCGCGTCCGAAGTCAGCGCCAGCGCCTGACCGGTTTTGGCAATCCGTTCGGGCGTGAAATAGGCGACTTCCAAAAGCATGTCGGTCGTCGTTTCCGAACAGCCCGAATGTTCCCCACCCATGATACCGGCAATGTCGTGCACGCCTGCCTCATCGGCAATCACCGTCATCTCTGCATTGAGCACATAGTCCTTGCCATTGAGCGCGGTAACCGTCTCGCCGTCCTGCGCGCGACGGGCGAACACTGCACCAGTCAGCTTCGCAAGATCATAGGCATGGCTCGGGCGACCATGATCGAGCATCACATAGTTGGTGATATCGACCAACGCTGAAATCGGGCGCTGCCCTGCAGATTTCAGTCGCGTCTGCATCCAGTCGGGCGAAACATCGTTGCGGACCCCCTTGATCACACGGCCATAAAAGGCCGGGCAGCCCTCGGCATCATCGGTGCGGATTTCGGTGGGGCATGCAAATGCGGGCGTGATCGATGGCACTTCGAGTGGTTTAAGAGTGCCTAGGCCTGCAGCCGCTAGATCGCGGGCAATGCCGCGCACGCCCATGCAATCCTGCCGGTTGGGGGTAACCGAAACTTCGATCACCGGATCATCTAGACCTGCCCAATCGGCATACACTTGGCCCACAGGCGCATCGGCGGGAAGTTCGATGATGCCGTCATGATCGTCGCCAAGTTCAAGTTCGGCGACCGAACACATCATGCCGTTCGATTCGACCCCGCGGATCGCGGCCACTTTGAGCACCATACCATTGGCGGGCACCACTGCACCCGGCATGCCAAACACGCCGACCAATCCAGCGCGCGCATTGGGTGCGCCGCAGACGACCTGCATCGGGCCGCTGCCGGCATCGACCGACAGCACCTGCAGCTTGTCTGCCTGCGGGTGTGGAGCCGCGCTGAGTACCTTGGCGATGCGGAACGCCGAAAGCTTTTCGGCCGGATTTTCGATGCCTTCGACTTCAAGGCCGATGCGGTTGAGGCAATCGGATACCGCATGGATATCTGCATCGGTATCGAGATGGCTTTTCAGCCAGCTGAGCGAGAATTTCATGCGCCTACTCCTCCGCTGAGCGTGGGTACATCGAGGGCGTTGAACCCGTAATGCTGGAGCCAGCGATTATCACCGTCAAAGAAGGCACGCAGATCGTCCATGCCATATTTGAGCATCGCCAACCGGTCGACACCGACACCGAAGGCAAAACCCGAATAGACATCCGGATCAATGCCGCAATTGCGCAGCACCTTGGGGTGGACCATGCCGCTGCCGAGCAGTTCCATCCAGTTCTCGGTTCCGCCAAGCACGCGCTTGCCCTTTACCCAGCTGAAGCCGACATCGACCTCTACCGATGGTTCGGTGAACGGGAAATAGCTCGGCCTCAAGCGCAGCGTGACATCGTCATTTTCAAAATAGGCGCGCAGGAAGGTTTCGAGCGTCCATTTGAGGTGCCCAAGATGAATTCCCTTGTCGATCACAAGGCCTTCGACCTGGTGGAACATCGGCGTGTGGGTGGCGTCGCTATCCGACCGATAGACCCGGCCCGGCGCGATGATGCGGATCGGCGGTTCCTGGCTTGTCATCGTGCGGATTTGCACCGGTGAGGTGTGCGTGCGCAGCAGCATCTTCCT
>JALREL010000041.1 GCA_023262005.1 Sphingorhabdus sp.
GACGAAGAAGTGGCAACGATCGAGCGCTCTGCTTGCCCAACCTGCGGTTCCTGCTCAGGCATGTTTACCGCGAATTCGATGAACTGCCTTACCGAGGCACTGGGCCTGTCCCTGCCGGGCAACGGTTCAACGCTGGCGACCCATGCTGACCGCAAGTCGCTTTTCCTGAAAGCAGGGCGCCTCGCGGTAGAATTGTGCCGCCGTTATTATGAGGAAGAGGATGCAAGCGTCCTTCCCCGCAATGTGGCGAGTTTTGAAGCTTTCGAAAATGCGATGAGCCTCGACATCGCCATGGGTGGTTCCACAAACACCGTTCTCCACTTGCTTGCCGCAGCTTATGAGGGCGGCATAAACTTTACGATGGCGGATATTGACCGGCTGTCGCGCAAGGTGCCTTGCCTGTCCAAGGTCGCGCCGGCGAAGAGTGACGTGCATATGGAAGATGTGCACCGGGCAGGGGGCATTATGTCCATTCTCGGTGAGCTGGACCGCGCCGGCCTCATCCATCGCCATTTGCCCACCGTACACAGTCGCACCATGGGCGATGCACTCGACAAATGGGACATCACGCGCACCAACGATCCGGAAGTGCACGAGTTCTTCAAGGCAGCGCCCGGTGGCGTGCCGACGCAAACCGCATTCAGTCAATCGCGCCGTTGGAGTGAATTGGACACAGACCGCGAAAATGGCGTCATTCGTTCGGCTGAGCACGCCTTTTCCAAGGATGGCGGTTTGGCGGTGCTTACCGGCAATATCGCGCTCGACGGCTGCATCGTGAAAACTGCGGGCGTTGACGAAAGTATTCTGAAATTCACCGGTCCTGCGAAGGTTTATGAAAGCCAGGACGCGGCGGTTACCGCAATCCTGACTGGTCAGGTTGAGGCCGGCGACGTGGTTGTTATCCGTTACGAAGGGCCGAAGGGTGGCCCTGGCATGCAGGAAATGCTGTACCCGACAAGCTACCTCAAATCGAAGGGGCTTGGTGCCGCTTGTGCCTTGCTGACCGATGGGCGCTTTTCGGGCGGCACATCGGGCCTGTCGATCGGCCATGTTTCGCCAGAAGCCGCAGAAGGTGGAACGATTGGCCTGGTCCAGAATGGTGATCGCATCGAAATCGATATCCCCAACCGTACGATCCATCTGGCGGTAAGCGATGAAGAACTGGCGCAACGGCGTGCGGCGCAGGATGCCAAGGGTTGGCAGCCCGCAAAGGAGCGTCCGCGCAAGGTATCGGTCGCGCTACAAGCTTATTCCGCGATGACCACCAGCGCAGCACGCGGAGCAATCCGGGATATTTCGCAATTGGTGAGCAAACCCCGTTCCTGAAGCAAAGCAAGGTTAATGGGCTAGGGCGAAAAGGCCGGTCGCGTTATAGCGTTGGGGTCATGAACCGACGCATTTTCTTCTTCCCTGCCTGCCTTGCCAGCTTGGCACTTGGTGCTTGCGGCGCAGATAGTGGCTCCCAGCCCACGCAAAGTGGGGAAGCGGACCGTGTCGAATGCGCGTTGGCGGGATCCAAGAAGTTTGAACGCGTCTGTCTCACCGAAACCATGCCCGGAGAAAAGGGCCGGATGCTGGTTGTGCGTCATCCTGATGGCGGGTTCCGCCGCTTCAATATCCTGACCGACGGGCGCGGACTGGCACCTGCGGATGGCTTTGATGAAACGACAATCAAGATTTTGGGTGGGGGGATGATCGAAGTCAGTTCTGCCGACGACAGCTATCGCCTTCCCGCGAGCATCAAGCCAAGCGCCGAAAAATAAGCGGCAGCAAAGCTTGCTTCGAACGCATCACACGGGCAAGGCGCTGTAGTGACCGATACCGGGGAAATCATTCGTATAGCATCGCGCGGCGATGGCGTAACTGCCGACGGGCGGCATGTGCCTTTTGCCGCACCCGGTGATCGGTTGAATCCGGGTGGTGGACTGATCCACGGGCCGCACCATGCGGAGCCGCCTTGTCCGCATTTCCAACTATGCGGGGGATGCCAGTTGCAGCATCTTGACGATGCAACGCTCGAAATATTTGTCCGCGATCGGATCATTCATGCGCTCACGGCGCAGGACATTCCGATACCCGAATTCATGCCGGTGCATGTATCGCCGCCGCAGAGTCGTCGCCGCGTGGCGGTTCGGTCGGCATGGGCGGGCAAGCAGTTCCAATTGGGGTTCAGCTCGGAAAAGAGCCATCGCATCGTTGATCTCACCCAGTGCGATACGATGGTGCCCGAACTGTTTGCTGTGCTTCAGCCGCTTCGCGCCTTCCTTGCACCCCGCATTGGCCCAAAGCGCAATGTCGAAATCAAGCTGGCTTTGGTCGACCAAGGTGTCGACGTCCTGATCGAAAACTGGTCGCCTGAAGGCCTTGAAACGCATGAGGCCATGACGGGGTTTGCAACCGCGAACAGGCTGGCAAGACTGTCGATTGATGATGGCTTTGGTCCGACAACCTATTGGGAACCAGAACCCGCGACTGTTACGCTTGGCGGGATCGCCGTGGCATACCCGCCTTATGGGTTCCTGCAGGCCACAAAAGATGGCGAGCAGGCTTTGCTGCGTGCCGTTCAAGACATTGTTGGCGAATCTAAATTGGTTGCCGATCTGTTTTCCGGTCTGGGCACATTTGGTTTTGGCATTGCGAGCGGCCGTAAAGTGTTCGCCGCAGAGGCGGAGCGGGCCGCGTTACTGTCAATGAAGGCTGCTGCAGGCAAGGCTGGGCTACAGCTATTTGCAGAGCATCGAGACCTGTTCCGGCGGCCTTTGATTCCGGCAGAGCTCAATCGGTTCCAAGCAGTAATATTGGATCCGCCGCGTGCGGGCGCGCGCGAACAAGTGACTGAACTATCAAAGTCGGAAGTTGCGAAGATTGCTTATGTCAGCTGCAATCCGTCAAGCTTTGCCCGCGATGCGAAGATGTTGATTGCGGCGGGCTATAAGTTGCAGCGTATTTGGCCCGTGGGGCAGTTCCGCTGGTCTACGCATGTCGAACTGGCGGGTGAGTTCACCCGCCAGTAGCGATCAATCAGTGGAATACCGCCAAGATTGCGTGCAGCACGAGCGCCATCAGCGCGAGTGATGACAGGGCGAACAGCAGGAAGCGGACAGCCACCTTGTTCACCAGCGATTGCCACAGGCTGTGTGCAATGCGCAGGCCGACATAGGCCCAAGCTATTGTTGCGTTAAGGCCGTCACCCTGACCAATCATCGCAAGCAAAAGAGCAACTGCGTAAAACACCGTCGGCGCTTCGTGCAGGTGGTTGTAATTGTGGGCTTTCCACTGGATGTTGCCGGGCAGTAGGCCTTCAAGCTTTGCCCCGGTCCAGCCCACATCGGCACCCGGTGTCGCATCCTTGGGAAGCTTGTTTATTGCAGGAATACGCGTTGCGTACATCCATATCCACATCAGCATCGTCCAGCCCGCAAGCACGGCGACCGGTTTCAGAATTTCAGCATGTTCCATATTCAATCTCCCCCTTGTTTTAAATCGTTGCCATTACGGCGTTGACGGCAAGCACCACCAGGCAAACCGTTGACAGCATGAAGATCGAAAAACGCACCATCACTTTGTTGATGGTCGACTGATAGACCGAGTGGATTATGCGCAGCGCGACATAAGCCCAAGCGAATTTGACCATCAGCGGCGATGCCGCCTGCGTGATATGCAGGATGAAAACTGTCGCGTAAAAGATGGTCGGTTGCTCCATCAAATGCGCATAATTGTGCGATTTCCAAGCGGCAGTGCCAAGCATCGGATCAATATCCTGGCCGCGAAGCCCCGGCGCCGGTGGTTCCGATGTCTTGATTTTCGCCAGTTTACTGAAGCGTGCGAAGGCCAGCCAACCAAGCATGACCAATGACCATGCGACGAGCACCGCCGCTGGCGCAAGTATCGTTGTATCCATGAAGAAAACCCTCCCCGTTTTCGATGACGGGGAGGGTGCTTCAGTCTTGGTTGATTGTCAAATGCAACTTATTGCGCGGAACGTTTGCCGATCCGGTGGACATTGCCAAGGTCATTGGCGGCGACACGCGCGTAAAGGCTCGCCATCGGTTCATCATCGACGGTGAAGTCTTCGGTCTCGCCAAAGCCGTTGAATTCGGTGCGCATTGCACATCCATATGCGCCGAGCATCCCGATTTCGATATAGTCACCCGCTTCGATATCGGCAGGCAACACAAAGGGGCCAGCCATGTAATCCATGTCGTCGCAGGTGGGGCCATAGAAGGCGAATTCACCATTTTCGGCGCCATCGCTTTCGCGCATCATCTCGACCGGGAAACGCCAGCCGACATGTGCTGCATCGAACAGTGCGCCATAGGCACCATCATTGATATACAATTCGCTGCCGCGGCGCTTTTCGACGCGCACGAGCAACGACGCATATTCGGCGCACAATGCCCGACCCGGCTCGCACCACAATTCTGCGGAGTAGCTGATCGGCAGGTCTTCGAAGCAGCGATGGATCGTCTCGAAATAGGCTTCGAGCGCCGGCGGCTCCATTCCCGGATAGACCGACGGGAAACCGCCACCGACATCGACGATGTCAACGGTAACCGATGCCTCGACGATCGCGGCGCGGACCTTTTCCATGGCTTCGGCATAGGCAACGGGTGTCATGGCCTGGCTGCCAACATGGAAGGCGATGCCTAGGCTGTCGGCAACCTGGCGAGTGGCGACGAGCAAGGCCGCAACTTCGGAAGGCTCTGCGCCGAATTTGGAGGCAAGGCTCAGCTTCGCATGATCCGAAGAGACACGGATGCGCACGCACAGCTCAAGATCGGTTGCGGCAACGCCATCGACCGAAGTGGCACGTACGATCTTCTCCAGCTCTTCATGGCTGTCGAGGCTGAAGGTGCGCACGCCATGATTGTGGTAAGCCTGCGAAATCGCGCGCTCCGACTTCACCGGATGCATGAAGCACAGCTTCGCATCGGGCAGGAATTTGTGCACGAGGCGTACTTCGCCAAGCGACGCTACATCGTAATGCGTGATGCCAGCTTCCCACAGCGTTTCGAGCAACGCCGGCGAAGGATTGGCTTTCACGGCATAAAGCGAGCGTCCCGGAAACTTCTCTACAAAGAAGCGGGCGGCGCGCGTCGCAGCATGCGGGCGAAGGAGTGTTACGGGCTCGTCCGGGCGCAAGGCGCGGACTAGGGACGCAGCATCAGGATAGTTGTGCAACTCAAGGGACCCCCAATAGTCTGTTAAACCGATAAAAGCGAACAATGCTGCCTTGCGGTTATTGGAAGTCCCCCTGGGGCAGCGGAAGGGCGCTATATGATTCGGGGGGGTAAATGTAAAGAAAAAATGGACCCCATTTGCCCGATCCTGATCGAATGTTTCGGCATTGGGTGGAGTGACTTTCGGTCAGGCCTTTGCCATTTTAACGGACTGCTTTTGAACGCCGCCTGCGCGCCAGCCAAACCACGCCGCTAGAACACCTGCCAGAACACCGGCAACCATCGTTACCGCTAACGGGATTTGTGCATAGGTGCGGAACAGGTCACCCAATTCCGGGAAGAATGGAGCAAACCACATCACGATTGCTTGCAAAGCCATGAAGAACGCTGCGACCAGCCATGGCGCACCATGCTTTCTGTCCATGCAATACAGAATAAGTGCAAACAGGATGCCGAGACCGTCGCTGATCGCGATAGTATCCTGAACGGCCTGCGGGCCTTCACTGCCAATGAAATTCATCCAAGGCATGAACTGTTCAATCACCCTGGAAAATGGCGATTCAAACAGGATCAGCGGCGTGGCCAGCATATAGCCGGCATGCAGTTTGACGTTCCTTCGCGTTTTCAACGCCTGATAATAGAGGGTCAGGTAGGCGGCGATGGCGATCGCCATGCCCAATCCGAATGACGGGCCATTGTGCAGGATGAATTCATTTTCTGCCGACGCAAACCGATTGGCGGAAACATCAATGATCATCATGAAGCCAAGGATCAGGAATGGAAACAGCGCAAAGCTGGCTAGCCCCATCTGCTTGTGAAAGGCGTTTTCCCGCCTGTGTATCGAAATGCTTTGAACGATGAGCAGCAGCAGCCAAGTCGATGAACTGATCGCGTGCATGTGAAACGCAAACGGGACATCGCCGATTGCCGACCAATAGCTGGCCCAAAAGCCGCCAAGGATGATCAGCAATACAAAGCCAACAAAATAATGTGCGTGACGGTAAGGCATCGAGAAACTCCCCCGAACTCGATGCGACCCTGTTTTTTCCTAAGTTACATGAAGAGAGATTGCCGGTCAACTTAACCGGTCGCGGAACTCTTCCCACCCGAATTCGCGGACGCAACGCAACTCATCACTCTCGCTGTTCCACAGCCAGATCGAGGGCAGGGGAACGCCATTGAAAGTGTTGGTCTTCACCATCGAATAATGTGCCTGATCGAGGAAAGCGAAGCGTTGGCCCGGCTCGGCTGCGACGGGAAGGCGATAGTCGCCGATGATATCGCCCGCGAGGCAAGATGGACCGCCCAAGCGCACAGCTGGGCCATTTGAGAGTTCACCCAGCATGGCAGGGCGATAGGGCGCTTCGATCACGTCGGGCATATGGCAGGTGGCGCTGATATCGGTGATGCCAATGGGCATCCCATTTTCGAACACATCGAGCAATTCGCCCACCAATATTCCCGCATCAAGCGCAATCGCTTCGCCGGGCTCCAGATAGACCTCGCATCCGGTTTCGTTGCGGACCGACTTGATGAACTCAACCAGTTCATCACGCTGGTAATCAGCGCGCGTGATATGATGGCCCCCGCCGAAATTGAGCCACTTCAGGCGATCGAAATAGGGCGCGATTTTTGGTTTCAAGCTGTCCCATGTCCGCTGCAGGGGCTCAAAGTCCTGCTCGCACAATGTGTGGAAGTGGAGGCCCGATACACCATCCAGATGGTCCGGCTTCAACTGGCTGACAGGAAAGCCCAGCCGCGAACAAGGCTGGCAGGGATCATATTTTGCAACCTCCCCTTCGGCATGTTCGGGGTTGATGCGCAGGCCAACATCGACACTGCCATTCAGATAGCCGGCAAAGCGGCGATGCTGGGCAGGTGAATTGAAAATGACATGGTCAGAGATCGCAACAATCTCTGCCATGTCCGCTTCCTTGTAGCCGGCGCAATAGGTAGCGATCTCACCCTTATAATGGTCCCTCGCGAGCCGCGCTTCCCACAAGCCGCTAGTGCACACGCCGTCGAGATATTCGCCAACCACATCAGCAAGCGACCACATCGAAAAGGCCTTGAGCGCCGACAGCACCTTTGCCCCCGACCGTGCCCTGACGTCTGCCAGTATTGCAAGGTTTCGCCGCACCGCGACCTCGTCCACCACAAAAGCTGGCGTGGGCACACGGTACAGGTCAAATCGGGCAAAAGCCCCGGGGTCGCCAGCTCTGGTCTCCATCAGAAGTTCAACGGCCCTTCAAGTTCCTTCACCTGCCAAGGCAGGCCATGCTGGTTGAGCATGTCCATGAACGGATCTGGGTTGAACTGTTCCATGTTGAAAACGCCATGCCCGCGCCACAGGCCCTTCACGATCAGGGCAGCGCCAATCATCGCGGGAACGCCGGTGGTATAGCTGACCGCCTGGTTGCCGGTTTCGGCATAGGCATCCTCATGATCGCAGATATTGTAGATGTAGAGGGTCTTTTCCTTGCCATCCTTGCCAATGCCGGTTGCGATGCAGCCGATATTGGTTTTGCCCTTGGTCGTCGGGCCAAGGCTGGCAGGTTCGGGCAGCACGGCCTTGAGGAACTGCAGCGGTATAATTTCCACGCCCTGATATTTCACCGGATCGATGCGGGTCATACCGACATTTTGCAGCACGGTGAGGTGCTTGATATACTCGTCTCCAAAGGTCATCCAGAAACGGATGCGCTTGATTTCGGGCAGGTGCGTTTTCAGGCTTTCGATTTCCTCATGGTACATGAGGTACATGTTCTTCGGGCCGACGCCCTCGAAATCGAATTGCTGCTTCACCGACATTGGCGGGGTTTCGACCCAATCGCCATTCTCCCAATGCCGCGCGACTGCGGTAACTTCACGGATGTTGATTTCCGGGTTGAAGTTGGTGGCAAAGGCCAGGCCATGGT
>JALREL010000058.1 GCA_023262005.1 Sphingorhabdus sp.
TCACACGCATGTGGGTTGCCGGCTGGGTGAAGCGCAACCGTCCGCAAGACATCAATATTTGAGGCGAGGGTTCGATCCATGAAACTTCTGAAGCTCGTTCCCGACAACACCAATATCGGCTTCCTGAAATGGCGGAACATCGCTTTCGGGTTCTCCATCTTGTTGATGGTGGCTTCGATCTCGCTGGTCGCGACCCGCGGTCTCAACTTTGGTGTCGATTTCATCGGCGGCCAGATGATCCGCACCACTTTCGTTGGCGAGCAATCGGCACCGGTCGAGGCGCTGCGCGAAAGCATTGGCGAGCTCGGTTATGGCGATCCGACGATCCAGCGCTTCGGCGAAGAAAATCAAGTTTCGATCCGCATGAAACTTCCCGACGGGGCGGACAAGAATCCCGAACTTGCCAATGAAATGGCAGAAAAGATTATCGCCAAGGTGAAGGATGACCATCCCAAGGCGCGCATTGATGGCGTGGACTCGGTCTCCGGCAAGGTCTCCAGCGAATTGTTCGACAAAGGCCTGTTCGCGCTGATTGCCGCAGCGCTTGGCGTTGCCATGTATGTCTGGTTCCGGTTCGAATGGCAGTTCGGGGTCGGCGCGATATGGGCTCTGGTGCACGATATCACGCTGACATTCGGGTTGTTCGCGCTGACGCAGATGGAGTTCGATCTCAACACCATCGCCGCTTTGCTAACAATCATCGGTTATTCGCTGAACGATACCATCGTGATTTACGACCGCATTCGTGAGAATCTGATGAAATATCGAAAGATGGACATGCCGGCGCTGCTCGATCTTTCGGTCAATGAAACGCTGTCGCGTACAGTGATGACCAGTTTGACGATCCTGACGCCGCTGGTCGTTCTGGTGCTGTTTGGCCCCGACGTGATCTTCGGTTTCAGCGTCGCGATGGCTTTCGGTATCTTTGTGGGTTCTTACTCTTCGGTCTATCAGTCGGCACCGTTCCTGATCTGGTTCGGTGTCAGCTCGGATAGCTTTGTACCCGCTGAAAAAGTGGCGGACGGTAAGGCTGAACGCCTGAACGAAGGGACAGTTTAAGCACGGCTTTCAAGCAAATGGCGCCAATGCGCGATAAGCGCGGCGCCATTGGCTTCCCAGCTATAATCCGCAACCGTTCGCGCCACGCTGTCACGATCGACCGGGGAGGCAAGGACTCCCCGAACTCCCTCGGCTATCGCATCGGCGTTGCGCTCCACTATCCTGCCTGCCGCGGGGTCCGACATCACTTCGCGCGCGCCGCCGCTATCGGTAATTACCAGCGGCGTGCCGCAGGCCAGCGCTTCAATCCATGCATTGGCCAAGCCCTCGCTGGACGAGGGAAGTACCGCAGCATCGGCGGCTTGCAGATATGTGGCGATTTCGGGATGCGGCAAAGAGCCCAGGAAATGGACGCGATCGGCGATGCCCAAATCGCTGACCAGCTTTCCCAGCATCGAACGATCTTCGCCATCACCGATCAGCGCCAGCCTTGTTTCAGGCAGTTGGGCAATCGCTTCGATGGCGAAGGACTGGCCTTTGCGCGGAATCAGCGCACCTACACTGACAAGCAAAGCACCATCCTTTGGCAATGGCAGGCGCTCCCGAAGCGCCGATTTCGGCTCTGCCGGTACAGCGAAGTGCGTGCGGTCGATGCCGGTGCGATGGACACTGATTTTGCTTGCGTCCACGCCGAGCGCTGCAATGTCGGCCCGCATCGCTTCTGACACCGCGAGCAAGCCTGCGGCCTTTTGCGCCGCTTCAATAATCTGCTCGCGGCAACCGGGAATGCCGGTCCAATAATGGATGTCGGCCCCGCGTGCCTTGATCGAAAATGGCAAGCCCAATGCATTGGCAATTTCCATCGCAGCTGGGCCATCAGGCCAGAAGAATTGCGCATCGACCAGATCGAAGGGCTTTTGCGCGTGCAATTTGCGCGCGAGCGGGAGCACAGCCGTTGCAACCGACGAGGCATTGCGTGCCGGCGCCATCCCCGGCAGTAAGCGAAAGCGCGGCCGGTACACCGTCTTTCCACGCCACAGATCGACTTCGGGCAGGGAAGCACGATCCCGATAATTTGGCAGCAGTTTCGACAGCGGCCATGGCGGAAGGCCATTGGCACTGATGCGCACAATATCGGCTCTTCCAAAAGCGTCGGCGGCATCGAGCGACAGTTCGACAAAACGACCGAAATTGGGCGCCGCTGCGCTTGGATATAAAGTGGAGAGCGAAAGTATCCGCACGATTCCGCTCAGAGCACACGCACCAGTTTTGCCGCACGTGCAATCCATGCCGGATCGGCGACCACCTGTTGCCGCGCCCCGGCAGCAAGGGGAAGCAGGTGCAGTTTGCCATCTTCACGGCCGATCAGCCTGCCGAAGAGGAAACGCCCGGCAGGGCGCGGAACGAGGACGTCGCAGTTCAGTGCTTCGGCGAAACGCTCGGGCGGCATCTGCTCGCACCACAACTCATCACCGCGGCGATAATCGCCAATGCTGTCGACAACGCGCAATCCGACCATTTCACCCAGCAACCGTGGTGCAACCATGCTGTCCGCCTGTGTCGGGGCGTAGACGCCATCGATGCCCAGATGCGCAGCGACCGGCAGTTCCTCCTGGTCAGGAAGCTGTACCAGCTCACTGGCGTCCACGCCCAATGCATCTGCAATGCGATTGAACCAGTCGAGCGAAAGCGTTCGCACACCGGTTTCAAGCCGACCTATCGTTTGCGCGGTTGTGGGCGGATTGCAGCGTTCGGCAACATCGAGCAGGGTATAACCCTTGGCACGGCGAACTTCGCGAATACGATGCAACATGGCAGTGCTTTCGATAACCAAATAGGTTTTCACTGTCCTACATAATTTTCCAAATGGCAATAGGGCATTTCGTGATTCGAAAGGACGATCCTATGCCCAGAGCCGATGCCGCAGCCAAAATGGCCAGCCATTCCGATCCGCGTTTGCTTGTGGAACGGGCCTTGCCTGACCCCAACTGCACGCAAGGTCGCGTGAAGCCGCGGCGGACGGTGACCGTCAACCTGTCGGAGTCGCCATTGTCGTGGCTGCACGCGCATGGACATTTATCCGACCGGCAATTGCTGGCGGGGGAGAAACTGCGCGGAGACTATGAGACGGCTTGCCTTGGCCCGCGCACGACGATGGTCTGGGATCCGACCCCGGTGTCGAAGACAAGACGGGGCGCACCTTCGCCATCTATGCCTGGCGAGCGCGCCTTGCATGCCAAGCAGCGTTTCGATGACGCCATGGCGGCGCTGGGTGGCGACCTATCGGATATTGCCTGGCGGGTTATTTGCGCGGGGGAGGGGGTTCCCGTCGCCGAGAAAGCGATGGGCTGGCCTCTTCGATCAGGCAAGCTGGTGCTCAGGATCGCGCTGGACAGGCTCGGGACTTATTACCGCTTACCGGGTTGATTAGGACGACAGCGTTTCGACCATTTCAGCAAGATCGAGCCAGCGTTCCTCCGCGGCGTCCTTTTCCGCGCGCAGTTTCTCGATCTGCGCTGTCAAATCCGAAAAGCGCGCAGGATTGCGGCTATAGAGGCTGGCATCGGACAACTCCTCCTCGGCCTTGGCGATCGCCGCCTCGATCTCTTCGATCCGTTTGGGCAGCAAATCATAATCGCGCTGGTCTTTGTAAGATAGTTTCGCGGCCTTGGGTGGAGGCGGCGCAGCAGGCGCGGGGGCTGCTTTTTGGACCTTGGCTACATTCTGGGTGCGCCGGTCGCGCTTTGCTTCCCAATCGGCATAGCCGCCGGCGATGATATCGACCTTGCCCGATCCGTCGAGGCCGAGGGTGAGGGTGACCGTGCGGTCGAGGAAGTCGCGATCGTGGCTGACAATCAGCACAGTGCCCTCATAATCGGCGATCACTTCCTGCAAAAGGTCGAGCGTTTCGAGATCGAGGTCGTTGGTGGGCTCGTCGAGCACAAGCAGATTTGCCTCGCGGGCGAATTCGCGCGCCAACAACAAGCGCGAGCGCTCGCCTCCGGAAAGGGTGCCAATGCGGGCCTCGACCAGATTGGGATCGAACAGGAATTCCTTGAGATAGCCCTGGATGTGCTTTTTATGGCCGCGCACCACGATCCAGTCGCTGCCATCGGCAAGGACATCGCGAACGCGCTTTTCAGGGGCAAGCAATTTGCGCTGTTGGTCGATGATGATCCCTGTCAGCGTCTTCGACAGCGTGATTTTGCCCTCATCGGGTTGCATCTCGCCGGTCAGCATGCGGATCAGCGTGGTCTTTCCTGTGCCGTTCGCTCCGACAATACCGATACGATCACCGCGCTGGATACGCAGCGTGAAATCGCGGATGATGCGACGGTCGCCGAAATTCTTGCACACACCCTCGGCGGCAATCACCGTCTTGGTTTTCACGTCATCGGTGGCTGCAGCAAGTTTTGCCGTGCCTTGCGGCCCCAGCATGGCTGCACGCTGCGCGCGCATTTCCATCAGTTTGGCCAGCCGCCCCTGGTTCCGCTTGCGCCGCGCGGTAACGCCACGCTCAAGCCAATG
>JALREL010000142.1 GCA_023262005.1 Sphingorhabdus sp.
ATGAATTTGACCTGCTGGCCCTTGCGGATCGCGCCATCGATGACGCGCACTAGGATGACCACGCCCAGATAGGGGTCGTACCAGCTATCGACCAGCATCGCCTTTAGCGGCGCGTTGCGATCGCCCTTGGGCGGGGGGATGCGGGTGACGATGCTTTCCAGCACCTCGGCGATGCCGATGCCCGATTTGGCGCTGGTGAGGACCGCGTCGTCGGCGGGCAGGCCGATGATTTCCTCAATCTCTGCCTTCACCTTGTCGACATCGGCGGCGGGCAGATCGATCTTGTTGATAACGGGCACGATTTCATGGTCATGCTCGATCGACTGATAGACATTGGCGAGGGTCTGCGCCTCCACCCCTTGCGCGGCATCGACGACGAGCAATGCGCCTTCGCACGCGGCGAGGCTGCGGCTGACTTCATAGGCGAAGTCGACATGGCCCGGCGTGTCCATCAGGTTGAGCTCGTACTTCTGGCCATCCTTTGCGGTGTAATCGAGGCGGACGGTCTGCGCCTTGATGGTGATCCCGCGTTCCTTCTCAATGTCCATATTATCAAGGACTTGCGCCGACATCTCGCGCTCGCTGAGCCCGCCCGTATGTTGGATTAGCCGGTCCGCCAGCGTCGACTTGCCATGATCAATATGGGCAATGATAGAGAAATTACGGATGTGGGAGAGTTCAGTCATCGCGGCCCCCTAGCAGGCGGCCTCAATCGCTTCAAGCGCGGCCCGAAACCGGCTCTCCCCTTCGCCCTGAATCAAGGCATATCTGACCCCGCGATTGTCGAGTTCCACCTTGCATAGCTCAAAGAAATGCCGCCGCTCCTCTGCCTTGGCATAAACCCGCAAACCATCGTCGACAAAGGGCAAGTCGATATCGAGCAGCAGGTAGAGATCGGCATATCCGGTAAAGCGTTCAAACCATGGATCGCTATGCCCGAACATCATCTGGGCCCAGACCTCGGTGATCAGCGGGTCGGTGTCGAACAGCACCAATGGCGCGTGCAACTCCGCCGCCCGGACTGCCGCTGCCTTGTTCATCGCGTCTTGCGCTTCGGCGATATGCACCAGTTCCGCCATGCCGATATCGGTGCCATGCGCCTCGCAATAGGCGCGGCCATATTCGGGGACGACCTCGCAGCCGAAATGTGCCGCAAGCCGTGTCGCCAGCGTCGATTTGCCCGTGCTTTCGGGCCCGTGGAGGCAGACGCGTTTCATGCCTGCCGCGCCTGCACCTTGCGCCATTCGACCAGCCCCGCAATCGCAAGCACCAGGAACAGCCCATAAAGCCCGGCAGTCAGGTAAAGCTCTTTGAGGATATAAAGCGGGATCGAAATGATGTTGACCACGATCCACCAATACCAGTTTTCAATCAGGCGCCTTGTCATCAAAATCTGCCCAACGACCGAGAGCATCGCGACGCCCGCATCCCAGAATGGATAGCTGGCATCGGTATGATTGGTCATAATGAGGCCCCAAGCGAGTGTCGCCAGGATCGACCCGGCAATCCAGGCACCAAACCCGTTCGAGCTGAGTTCCTCCACGATGATTTCCCCGGCGTCTGCGCGATTGCGGTGCCAACTCCACCAGCCATAAGCATTCACTGCGAGAAAGAAGATTTGCAAACCAGCATCGCTATACAGTTTCGCATCGCGGAAAATGATGAAGTAAAGGGACACCATCGCGATTGCGAACGGATAGTTCCACACCGAACGGCGGATGATCAAAATGATGTTGGCGATCCCGAGCAGGACCGCTGCAATCTCGAAAGCGCTCATCCTTTCAACCAGTCACCCAGCAAGCGGTTGACCTCTTCAGGCGCATCCTGCTGCACCCAGTGCGAGATTCCGGGCAATCGGTGCACGGTGAGGTTGGGAACCCATTGCTCCATCCCGTCCAGCAGGTGGATATCAAGCGCGAGATCATTCTCGCCCCAAATCACCAATGTCGGCGTGTCGACCATCGCATCGCCCACCTCGCGCGCTTCGGGATATCGCACCAGCGCCCGATAATAATTGACCATGGCGTGCATGGCACCGGGTCGCTGGGCAGCTGCGGCATAGATATCCAGATCTGCTTCGGAGAAACGATCCTTGTTGGCTGCCGTATTGAAAAATGCCTGGCGAACCGCCTTCGCATCATTTGCCAGCATCATCTTTTCAGGAAGCCAGGGAAGCTGGAAGAAGAAGATGTACCAGCTTTTTTTCCGTTGCCGCCAATGCTTCAATTCACGTTCGGCGCATTTCGGATGCGGAACATTCATGATGACCAGCCTGTCGAGCGGACGAACTTTCTGGATGGCAAAATTCCATGCAATAACTGCCCCCCAATCATGGGCGACCAACATGATTTCGTCTGCCGGGGCTTCCGCCTTGGCCAGGTCGATCAGCGCGGCGACGTCTGCCATCAGTTTATCCATCCGATAGGCCGGCACGCCTTCTGGTCGCGAAGAGGCGCCGTAACCGCGCAGATTGGGCGCCCAAACGCGCCAGCCCTGCGCCGCCAGTTCGGGCATCTGGTGCCGCCATGAAAAATTCAGCTCAGGAAAGCCATGCAGGAGAATGGCGAACTTCGTCGCCTTGGCATCGCCAGCCTCTGCCAGCTCGAACTTAAGGCCATTTGCCTCTACAAAGCGCTGGCGAATGCCAGAAGCGGGGTCTGCAACCCATGAAAATTCGCCCATTTGCTAACCCCCTCTCATCCGCAATTGCGCATATCGAGAGCTGGGCTGGCCGTCCAGATGAAACGCCAGTGATTTTCGCCGATTGACCTTATCCACACTAAGTGCAATTTCTGTGCATGAGGAAGAGGAGAGGTAGCTCATATGGCTGAAAAGAAAGCAAAAGCAAAAGCTGGCGGCGGCAAGAAAAAGGGGCTTGGTTCCATTCCGGAAACCGCTTTCGATGCTGCCAATGATGCGACCATGGCTCTGGGCCCATTGGCCGGCTTGGCACGCGAGGATTTTGCTGGCGCAATCGGTGTTATGCTGCGGCAGACAGCTGCCAATCCGAACAGTGCATTCAAGGCGGTGTCAGGCTTCACCGAAGATGCTGTGAAGATCATGACTGGAAAGTCTGATCTGGCGCCTGACCCCAAAGACAAACGCTTCATGGACCCTGCTTGGAGTTTCAATCCATTCTTCAAGGCGGGCGCGCAATATTATCTCGCTGTGCAAAAGGGTATCAAAGGCTGGATTGAGGATCTGGAACTGGACGCACTCGAGCGCGATCGGGCCAATTTCGTCAGCCAGATGGTGATCGATGCACTTGCGCCAACCAACACGCTGATCGGCAATCCTACAGCGCAAAAGCGCTTGGTTGACTCCGGTGGGCTTAGCCTCATCAAGGGATTGCAGAACGCTTATAACGATCTGGTTCACAACGATGGAATGGTGAGCCAAGTCAACAAGAAGCCATTCAAACTAGGCGAGAATATCGCCACCACGCCGGGCAAAGTCGTTTATCGCGACGAGATGTTCGAATTGATCCAATATGCGCCGGCGACCGAGGAAGTCTATGCCATCCCGCAGCTCACTATCCCGCCGCAGATCAACAAGATGTACATCAACGATCTGTCGCCGGAAAAGAGCATCATCAAGTGGCAGGTTGCGCATGGTTTCCAGACTTTCGTGATCAGCTGGCGCAATCCCACGCATGACCAAGGCGTCTGGGGAATGGGCGATTATATCGAGGCGTGCCGCAAGGCCGTCGATGTCGTCTGTGAAATTACCGGCAGCGACAAGGTCAATGTCTCGGGTGGCTGCTCAGGCGGCCAGACGATGTCCGTGCTTTGCTCGCGCATGGCTGCAGAAGGAGATGACCGCATCAATGCCATCACCATGATGGTTTGCGTGTTGGAGCCCAAGCCCGGCGATACCGAGGCCAGTTCGCTCGTTTCGCACAACGGCATCACACTCGCGAAACAGCGTGCCGCCAAAAAGGGCGTGATCGAAGGCAGCAGCCTAGCGCGAGGCTTTGCGTGGTTGCGGCCGAACGATCTGATCTGGAACTATGTGATCAACAACTACCTGCTGGGAGAAGATCCGCCTGCGTTCGATATCCTGTTCTGGAATGCCGATGCTACCAACCTTTCGGCAAGCCTTTTGGGTGATTTCCTAGAACTGTTCGAGGCCAATGCCTATGCGCAGCCCGGCACGTTCGACATTGCAGGCCATACGCTCGACCTCACCAAGGTGAAAGGCGACATGTTCATCCTCGGCGGCACGACCGACCATATTACGCCGTGGCAGGCCTGTTATCGCTCAACGCAGCTGTTTGGATCGAAGAATGTCGAATTTGTCCTGAGCCAGGCCGGACATATGCAGGCAATCCTCAATCCGCCGGGCAATCCAAAGGCGAAGTATTGGCGGAATACCAAGGGCAATCCTCCTGCAGACGTCAAACAATGGATGAAGGGGGCAGAGGAAAATGCCGGCAGCTGGTGGCCG
>JALREL010000161.1 GCA_023262005.1 Sphingorhabdus sp.
CTACCCCACCGCCGATCATTGCAGTCAACGGCACCAATGCGGCAGCGACCAGCGCTATCGTATTGCCGGAAACGTCACGCCGAATGCGCGACAGGAAACGCTGCTGATTTCGCGCGAAACCGCCCTGTTTCATTTTTGGTCCCCACACACATCACACTGACACACCCAGCGTATAGATCTTCAACTACAACCAAAGTTGTAATGAATAGCGTTAGGAATAGGTTACGAAGTGTTGGGATTCCGTTAACTGGGATTTTTCAAAGGCTTCTCGGACTCATTGCTTTCACTCGCAGCGTTGCTATTGCCGCTTGGTTCAATGCCGACAGCCGGCAAAAAACAGGAAATGTCGAAACCAGATGCCAGAGTTAAAGCCTTATGAGCGCCTAGCCATCGCTTATGCCGATAAGGACATTGCAGGCATGCTGGCATTATTGCTGATGCTGGACAGCAAACTGCTTGAAGTACTGCGTAAAGGGCAGGAGCCTTTGCTCGCGCAAATGCGGATTGTCTGGTGGCGGGAACAATTTGGTAAATCCGTCAGCGACAGAGCACGCGGCGAACCTTTGTTGCAGCAATTGTCGGAAGCTGAGGCAAATAAGCCTGAACTGCGGATTGGTCATCATGCGACGCAATTGGCAGAGGGATGGGAAATATTGGCTGCAGCCGGCGATGATGCCGAACAGCAAGATTGGGAAACCCACTCGAGACTTCGCGCATCGGCCATATTCGGTGCCTATGCTGAGTGGCAGGATGCATCTGAACAGAACAAGCAAAAGGCAATCGAAAGCGGCTATGATTGGGCGACTTCCATATCGGGGCGGCGATACTCTCGTAAATTCGCACCGAGTGGAATGAAACCGTTGGACCTGCTGGCACTCGGCGCGCGACTGGACAACGAAACGTCAACATTGAAGCGAATAAGTGGGGCTAGTCGGCTTGCGCTTCTTACCTTGACTGGCCTTTGAATTTTCGCACTATGGCTTTCACACAACAGGGTGGTGCCGGAGTGTAAGCCATGCGCAAGCTTTTGGCTGGGGCAGGTATTTCCCTTGTCGCTTCATCCTTGGGCTATTGGATGTGGCAAGTTTGGGCGACGCCCGATCCAATCATTCCGCAGCCACCACCCGAGGAACCAGCAGCGCTCGAACTGCCAGTCGCCGGGGCAGGTGCGCCCGCTTTTGGCGCACCACCGCCAGAGCCGCCTGCGGCCGCGAAATTGAGCCGCGAAGAGGTTCGTTTCAATCGTTATGATCGCAATAGGGACGAACTGGTTTCGCGCATCGAAATGATGTCGAGCCGAACCAAGGACTTCAAGAAACTCGACAGGGACGGCAACAACCTGCTCTCATTCGAAGAATGGGCTGCTGCAACCGGCGAACGATTTGCCAGAGCCGATTCCAATCGGGACAGCCTGCTGACGCGAAAGGAATTTCTCTCGACGCGCCCCAAGCGTGTGGCGAAACCTAATTGTCGGTGCTGAGACCGTAGCTATCCATCCATGTCGCCAGGTCTTCGCGCGCGCGGTTGGTCAGGAAAGCCTTGCGTTCTTTCTTGTGCACCTTGCCTTCAGGCGGCGGGAAAAGGCCGAAATTGACGTTCATCGGTTGGTAGCTATCGGCTTCTGCCTCGCCGGTGATATGGTGGAGCAACGCGCCAAATGCCGTCGACTGCGGCGGCGGCGCGATAGGCCGTCCTGCCAGTTCATGCGCAGCCATGACCCCCGCCATCAAACCGACGGCTGAGCTTTCAACATAACCCTCGCATCCCGTAATCTGCCCCGCAAAGCGGATGTGCGGCGCTTTCTTCAATCGCAACTGTTGATCAAGCAAGATTGGTGAACGGATGAAGGTGTTACGATGCAGCCCACCCAGCCGCGCGAATTCGGCCTTTTCAAGCCCGGGTATGGTTCGAAACAGTTCTACCTGCGCGGCATGCTTCATCTTGGTCTGGAACCCGACCATATTCCAAAGCGTGCCTTGCTTGTTGTCCTGCCGCAATTGGACGACGGCATAGGGCCAACGCCCGGTTTTCGGATTATCGAGCCCCACCGGTTTCATCGGTCCAAATCGCAGCGTTTCAACACCACGCTCCGCCATGACTTCGATCGGCATGCAGCCTTCGAAATAGGGTGTGTCCTTCTCCCATTCACGGAATTCGGCCTTGGGGGCATCAAGCAGACCTTGGTGAAAGGCCTGATACTGCTCCTTGTCCATCGGGCAGTTGATATAATCCTTGCCATCGCCTTTGTCCCAGCGGCTTGCATACCAGGCGACATCCATATCGATGCTGTCATGATAGACGATCGGCGCGATGGCATCAAAAAAGGCGAGGCTGTCTTGCCCCGTCGCGGCCAGGATTTTTTCCGCCAATGCCATTGCAGTGAGCGGCCCCGTCGAAACGATTGTCAGACCGTCAGAAGGAAGGGTGTCGATCCGTTCGCGGACAATTTCCAGATTGGGTAGTGCGGACAGCTGCCGGGTTACTTCGGCTGAAAACACGTCGCGATCGACCGCAAGCGCCGATCCGGCAGGCACTTTGGCGACTTCAGCCGCACGCATGACGAGCGAGTCGAGCTTTCGCATTTCCTGGTGGAGCAGGCCAACTGCATTGTTATCGGCATCGTCGGAACGGAAGCTGTTTGAACAGACAAGTTCGGCGAGACCATCGGTCTGGTGCGCAGGTGTCATGTCCCCGCTGCCGCGCATTTCCGACAGGCGCACCTTGAAGCCGCGCTTTCCCAATTGCCATGCCGCTTCGCTTCCGGCGAGACCGCCACCGATGATATGAACCTGATGCTTAGACATTGGCCGCGCCGCTAGCAAAAAAGCATGGCTTAGGACAGGCAAAAGCGGCATGTTCTTTGCCATGAGCTTTCGATGCAAGATTTCCGACAAACGCGTGATCGAACGTCCGGTATTGCTGGCCCCGCCCGCAAGCACACACAAATATGCGCGCGGCAGCGCCATTGTCTTTTCCGGGCCACCGCTTCGTACAGGTGCATCACGGCTTTCCGCTCAGGCGGCGCTAACTGTTGGTGCAGGGCTTGTGACGATCGTTGGTGAGTATGAGGCGTTGAAGGAGCATGCCGCACAGGTAACCGCGATCATGCTGCGGGAAGTCGATACCGATCTGGCCATGATTGAAGATCGCGTCCGTTCGACGCTTTTGGGGCCGGGCGCAGGCATTTCGACCCGAACAAAGGAAGCTGTATTGCGCCTTTTGCAGAAGGGCGTTCCGCTGGTGCTCGATGCCGATGCCTTGACCAGTTTTGAATTGCAGCCGTCTGAACTCTTCGACGCGTTGCATGATCAGGTGGTGTTGACACCGCATGAAGGTGAATTTGCCCGACTGTTTCCGGTCATTGATCTTGCCGACCGGTTTACCGCTGCCCGATTGGCCGCAGAACTGAGCGGGGCAGTTGTGCTGCTCAAGGGCGCGGAAACAATTGTTGCTGCGCCGGATGGACGGTTGGCAGTTAACACCCATGCGTCGCCCTGGCTGGCAACCGCAGGATCAGGAGATGTCCTCGCCGGATTGGTTTGCGGGCTGCTGGCGCAAGGCAGTTCCGCGTTTGAAGCAGCTTGTATTGCCGCATGGCTCCATGGCGACATAGGAATCAGGGGAGGGCCAGGATTGACGGCCGATGCAATGCCCGGTCTTATTCCGCTTGTATTGGCTGCCTGTCTCGACAAAGGGTAGAGGATGGCTCAAGACCTTGCACATAAACGCCCTTGGCTATTTGCCAGTCTGCTTTTCGGGCTGACCTATCCGCTCAGTTGGCAGCTGGACATGCCGGAAATGCTCTCCATTGCATGGAAGATGGGCGGCGTCGGATTGCTGGTTGGTTATGCATTACGCCGCCACCATAGCGGCGAATTCCTGTTGCTTGCGGCGGTAATGGCATTTTGGGCGTTGGGTGACGGCCTGCTTGAGCTCGACATGATCTGGGGCGCAATTGCATTTGCGATCGGGCATGTCATTGCGATCACACTGTTCTTGCGCCATCGCCGCGTCAATCCGGCGTTGAGCCAGCTATTGCTGGCCATCGCTGTTTTCGTGCTGGCCCCGGATATCGCTTACTTTCTGCCAGCTGACAGGGCATTCGGAATACAGGCTGCCATCTACACATTGTTCGTCGCCGGCATGGCGGGCAGCGCGTGGAACAGCAATTTCCCGCGATACCGCGTCGGCTTGGGGGCAATGGCGTTCGTCGTCTCGGACCTTCTGATTTTCGCGCGGACGGGTGTTTTGGCGGAGGCGGGTTGGGTGTCTTACGCCATCTGGATCCTATACTATGGTGGCGTGTTGATGATCGCCACCGGTGTGGTCACGACTTTGGTCAAGCGCGGGCACTTCGCGGACGGATAGACCTATTCCCCGCCACCTGCCGGTGGAGCACTTTCACCGCGCAGCAGGGCTTCGATTTCCGGCAATGGCCGGTCGGTCATTTCCTTTGTGATCTCGGATACTATTCGCTGTTCGACTTCCTTGTGCCAATGACTGCGCAATTCGCCCATGGTCTTGGGGGGAGCAATAACCACGAGTTGTTCGAATTCATGGGCCAAGGCTCGCATGTTGATGATGTTGGCAGTCTCGGCCGCCCAGCGATCTTCATCAAGCTGATGATAGTCAGGCTCCTCCATCGCCGGCCTGCCAAATCCCGCGCTCTGCCCTGTTAAGCCGGGTGCGTCGGTTTTTATTTCCCTGTCCTTGCGATCTTCGCGGGTTTCGTGCTGTTCAGTCTGAAGTTCGATTCGATCGCCGCTCCCCTTATTGCGAAGCATCAACATCTTGCGCCCGTCGGTTACGAGTATCAGGCAATTGTGCGGAAGGATCATGATCAACTCCTGTGTGTTCGGATCTGAGGAAACGCCCCTGCAATTTGGCAGTTCCAGCCGGAAATGCGCCGGAATTGCTGCCGCGTGAAACTTCCTGCGATTTGGTGCGTTTATGCAGCAGTTTTTGTTGCAGGAGCGCCCAAATGGCAGACGAAGAACATACTACTATCATCACCGAACCAAGCGATCGCGGAGGCGGCGGATGGTTCATTGGCTTGGTTCTGCTGCTCGGAATTATCCTGGCCGTGATCTTCTTTACCGGATCAATGGGAACCGAGCGCGCCAAAGATACGGCGATCACAGACGCCGCGCAAGATGTAGGCGCTGCCGCAGAAAAGGTTGGCAATGCGGCTGAAAAGGCCGTCGATAAGGTCGACGGTAAATAAATATATACTCATCCCCGCTTAGCGGCGGGGATGATGGATACCGTCAAATGTCAGTTTTCCGTTCCAGCTTCGACTGGTGCATCGACTGGCTCTTCGCCGTCGTCGCTCTCTTCGATCTTCGCGGCGCCGACGACATGTTCGTTATCATCGACGTTGAAGAGACGCACGCCGGCTGAACCGCGACCGATAACACGCAAGCTGTCAAGCGGCATCCGGATCAGTTTTGCCTGATCGGTAACAAGCATCAGTTGATCGCCCTTGGTCGCCGGGAAGCTGGCAACGACCGGGCCATTACGGCCGATATTGTCGATGTTGGTGATGCCTTGTCCGCCGCGACCCGTGCGGCGATATTCATACGCAGAGGACAGCTTACCATAGCCATTTGCGCAAACGGTGAGGATGAATTGCTCTTTATCCTCCAGTTCCGCCATACGCTCGGCTGAGAGCGAGGGTTCGCCTTCCTTCTCCGGTTTCCACGGAGCGAAGCGCAAATAGGCTTCGCGTTCCTCGGCTGTGGTTCCGACCCGGCGCAGGATGGATAGCGAAATGACCTGGTCGTCGCCAAGCAGCTTCATCGCGCGCACACCGGTTGATGAGCGGCTCTGGAATTCGCGAATGTCATCGGCGGCAAAGCGGATTGCCTTGCCGTTGCGGCTTGCGAGCAGGACATCGTCTTCAGGTGTGAGCAATTCGACCCCGATCAAGCGGTCGTCAGCATCCTCGCCTTCAAACTTCATCGCAATCTTGCCGTTCGATGGGATGTTGGCAAATGCATCCATGCTGTTGCGGCGGGCATATCCTTTCGCGGTGGCAAAGACGACACTGAGCCCACCCCATTCGGCTTCATCCTCCGGAAGGGTAAGGACGTTCGAAATGGTCTCCCCTTCCGCCAGCGGAAGCAGGTTGACCATGGGCCGACCTCGCGTAGACGGTCCACCTTCGGGCAGGCGCCACACCTTGAGGCGATAGACCTTGCCGATATTCGAGAAGAACAGCACCGGAGTATGCGTGCTCGTCACGAACAATTCGGTAACGGCATCTTCTTCCTTCGTCGCCATTCCAGCGCGGCCCTTGCCGCCGCGATTCTGCGCGCGGAAGGTGGCGAGCGCGGTACGCTTGATATATCCGCCATGGGTGACGGTAACGACCATTTCCTCACGTTCCATGAGGTCTTCATCGTCAATGCCATCCCAGCTAGGTGCGATTTCACAAAGACGCGGTGTGGAAAATTCGCGATCGATCGCTTCTAACTCTTCGCGCATCACACCGTAGAGCTTTACCCGGTCACCGAGGATAGCGAGATATTCCTCGATCTGGATCGAGAGTTGTTTGAGTTCGTCACCAATTTCATCTCGGCCGAGTGCCGTCAGGCGATGCAGGCGAAGATCGAGTATGGCGCGAACCTGTATATCCGACAGGCGATACGTATCACCTTCGATCTCGGTTTCGATGGCTTCGACCAAGCGGATATAAGGTGCGATTTCGGCGACCGGCCACTCACGCGAACTCAGTGCTGCGCGCGCCTCGATAGGAGAAGCCGAACCCCGGATGATCTTTACCACCTCGTCAAGATTGGTCACCGCAACCACGAGGCCAAGCAAGATGTGCGCGCGATCGCGCGCCTTGTTCCGTTCGAACTTGGTGCGGCGGGTGATCACTTCCTCGCGGAATTTGACGAAGCTCTCAATGATGTCGCGCAGGTTGAGCA
>JALREL010000234.1 GCA_023262005.1 Sphingorhabdus sp.
AATACCAAGGGCAATCCTCCTGCAGACGTCAAACAATGGATGAAGGGGGCAGAGGAAAATGCCGGCAGCTGGTGGCCGTTCTGGACCGAATGGCTAGCGGAGCGTTCGGGCAAGAAGGTGAAAGCACCAGCGGCTTGCGGCAGCAAGAAGTACCCGCCGATGGAAAATGCCCCGGGATTGTACGTCCTCGATTGACGCTTGCGTAAAGTGCAGCGCAGTCTATGCTGCGCTGCAACATTGAACCGAGCCTTCGAGAGTTCGGGCGGGCAAGGAATAGTATATGACCACTAAACGCGAACCGCGTTTCAGCATGGAACAAGTCGATGGGCGTAACCTTCGGGTCGCCCATTGGAAATCGACAGAGCAAACCAGCAAGCTGCCTTTGCTGTTTTTCAACGGTATCGGCGCCAACATCGAGGCAATGGCTCCATTGGCCGAAATGTTGCCTGACCGTGATTTCCTTACCTTTGACATGCCCGGTGTAGGTGGTTCGCCCGAACCGATGATTCCCTATAATGCATGGATGATGGGCCGGATTTCAGAGCAACTTCTCGACCGCTATGACATGAACCAGGTTGATGTGATGGGGGTCAGCTGGGGCGGTGCGATGGCGCAGCAATTTACGCTGCAGAATGGCCCGCGCGTCAATCGCCTGATTCTAGCTGCCACGACGGCCGGAATGCTGATGGTCCCCGGTAATCCCAAGGCGCTCGCAAAAATGGCCGATCCGCGCCGTTACATCGACCCCGATTTCATGCGGAAGCATTTCAATACGCTTTATGGCGGTACCGACGACGGTTCCGAAGGCCATATCGGCCGGATCAAGCCACCATCAAAGACCGGTTATTTCTATCAATTGCTGGCAATGCTCGGCTGGACGAGCGCGCCCTTCCTGCCATTCATGAAGCATGACACCTTGATCATGATGGGCGGCGATGACCAGATCGTGCCGGTAGCGAATGGCCATTTCCTGAAAATGCTTATCCCGAACAGCGAATTGTTCATTATCGACGATGGTGGGCACCTGTTCATGCTCAGCCATGTCGAGGAAAGCATTTCTGCAATCCGGGAGTTTCTCGACCGTCCGAGAGCAAGCGGCAGGAAAGCTGCCTAAACGCGCTTTGCGGTTTCCTTGCAGGTCTTGATCGCTGCGGGGGCAGGGGCCTTACCTTTGCGTTCAAAGCGGGCGAAATAAGCACCAACTTCAGGGCGCTGAGCAAATTCAACCAAGCGGTATCCGACAGCATCGAATTCGCAGAAAAGCAGTTTCGGCGGGATGCCGTGGCGTTTGGTCGCGCGGTCGCGGTCAACGACGATCACCTGGCCACCTGCTTTCAAAGCGCTGCGTAGCCGCCAGATAAAGGCATAAGGCTCGGTAACCTCATGATACATATGCACCATGAAAATGCGGTCAAAACTGTTGGGGGGCAGGCGCGGATCGTCGATGCCGCCTTCCTTGATCGCGACATTATCCAACCGTTCGCGCGCAATACGCTCGCCCAATCGATCAAGCGCACCACGATTAATGTCTTGTGCCAGGACGCGCCCTTTGGCGCCAACGCGCTCGGCAAGGCGAACGGTATAATAGCCTTCGCCCGCGCCAATATCGGCTACAGTCATACCCGGTTTGATTGCGGCCCAGTCCATCAATTTGGTGGCCTCGCCCGCTTCGTCACGGGCAGCTTCTGTGGAAAATTCGGTGTCTCCGGGCTGCGATACAGCCCGATCAGCACGCGGGAATTCGCGTGAACTCTCGGGACGGTCGTCTTGTTCCTCAACCTGTTTGCACGCTTGAAGGGCAAACAACGAAACAGAAATCGCCAAGAGGAATGGTAACTTAGCAGTCATTGCTGCACCTTTAGGCGCGAAAGAAGTGGGGGAAAAGCGCTTTCCGCCGCATTCGCCCGATTGCATTTACATTCCCGCTGCTTATGCTCCGACTCCGGAGAGAGACCGACTGCACGTCGGCGAGCAAGTGGAGGAGGGTGCGCTTGCGGCATATTGCGATAATCGGGTCCGGCCCGGCAGGTTATTACACTGCGGAAGCGGCGCAAAAGCAATTTGGCGAGGATGTTCGGATCGATGTGATCGATCGCCTACCGGTGCCGTACGGCCTGATCCGTTTCGGCGTTGCCCCCGATCACCAATCGATCAAGGCGGTTTCCAAACGTTATGAGGGCGTCGCGCTTTCCGAAAATGTCCGTTTCGTCGGCAATGTCATGGTGGGGCAGGACATTTCAATCGATGAACTGCTGGAAATATATGACGCAGTCATCCTGGCGACCGGGGCACCCAATGATCGTGAATTGGGCATTCCCGGTGCCGAACTTCCCGGCGTGTTCGGCAGCGCTGCATTTGTAGGCTGGTATAACGGCCATCCCGATTTTGCTGATCTGGAGCCGCCTCTTGATGGCAAGCACGTAGTGATCGTTGGCAATGGCAATGTCGCACTCGATGTCGCCCGTATATTGTCGAAAACCCGCGCCGAATTGGGCGGATCGGATATCGTTAGCCATGCGCTCGATATGCTTGAAACCGCCAATACCGAGGAAATTACGATTTTGGGCCGACGTGGCCCACATCAGATTGCCATGACGCCAAAGGAGCTTGGCGAACTGGGGCATCTTGAGCGCGCATGCCCAAATGTTGACCGTGCCGATTTGCCCAACGAAGGTGAAGACATGTTGCTTGAGCCGGGCATGCGAAAATCGGTGACATGCCTGCGCGAATTTGCCGCCATCCCCGAAAGCTACCGCGCGACCAAACCGATCATAATCGATTTTGACTTCTACGCCGCCCCTGTCGCGATTGAGGGCAATGGCAAGGTGGAACGGATTATCGTCGAACGCACCGAGCTGGATAGCGAGTTGCGCAGCCGCGGCACGGGAGAAACTTATTCGATAGATTGCTCAATGGTGGTGGCGTGCATCGGTTATCAAACGCCCTCGATCGAAGGCGTACCGTACGAGCATGGCCGGGGGCGTTTTGCCAATGTCGATGGGCGCATCCTGCCAGGGCTTTACTGCGTCGGCTGGGCCCGGCGTGGCCCGTCTGGCACAATCGGCACCAACCGGCCCGATGGTTATATGATCATTGAAACCGTCGCAGAGGATATTGGCGCAGGATCGGGGAAGGGAGGGCGCCCTGCCTTGGATGCATTACTCGAAAAACGCGGCGTCCAGATCGTCAAATTCAGCGATTGGAAAAAGATCGAGGAAGCCGAAGTCGCCCGGGCACGCGAAGGGGCGCCGCGCGAGAAGTTTGTGCGCATCGAGGATATGATCCGCGCCGCAAATTAAATGGCGAGCGAAATGGCGTGGATGACAAGGCCGGCGAGCCCGCCGACCAATGTTCCGTTGATCCGGATAAACTGCAGGTCACTGCCCACTGCATTTTCGACCCGGTCGGTGATCGTGGCGCTGTTCCACCCGCCGATCGTGTCGGAAACGAGCGAGACGATCTGATCGCCATAATTCTCTACCGTCCCAACAATCGCCCGGCGCGCAAAACGGTTGATCTGGCGCTTCAGCCGGACGTCATCCTGCAAGGTTGAGCCCAATTTGGTCAGGGCATCGCCAAAGCTTCCGGCCAATGCGGCATCAGGGTTGCGCGCAGCCTTAAGCAAAGCGTCGCGACCCTGGCCCCATAGACCGTCTATCCATTTGGCGAAGGCCGGGTTTTTCAGCAGCTCCTGCTTCCAGTGATTGACCTTTGCCTGCAGTTCCTTGTCGTGCCGCAGATTGTAGGCAAGTTTTTCGAGGCCCTCTTCACCCTTGGCGCGCAAGGGATGGTCCGGATCTTCGGCCATGTCGCTGAGCAGCTTCTCCAGCCCTGAAACGATGGCGTTGGCAAGCCGGTCATCAAGGCCTGTCCAGCGCATGATCGTGCCTGCCCGTTCCTCTACCATCGCGCGAATGATATGCTCATTGGCCTCCAACGTCTTCGCAGCCCAGGCAATGATGCCATCAAGCACGGGCAGGTGCCGCCGCTCCTTGATCATCGCAGCCAGCAACTGTCCAAGCAGCGGGGCGATATCGAGCTTTTCGAGTTGCTTGCGTGCCGCGCCCTTTGCAATCCCGCCCAGGCGTTCGTCATCCAGCGATTCCACGATATCGCCGATCAGCCGCGATGCGCCCATCCGCATGCGGCCTTCGCCAGAGCCCGGCGTGTTTAGGAACCGGCCCATCGCCCCCGCGACATCCATGTTGCGAATGCGACGCGCGACGATCTTTGTCGTCAGAAAATTGGATCGCAGGAAGGCGGCCAATGTGCGCCCGATGCGTTCCTTGTTGTTCGGAATGATCGCGGTATGCGGGATTGAAATACCCAGCGGATGACGGAAAAGCGCGGTAACTGCAAACCAGTCTGCCAGCCCGCCAACCATGCCCGCCTCGGCGAAGGCAGTGAGGAAACCCCAATGCGGATGGACATTCCGTTCAAGGTGCAGGCCAAGCACGAACAGCACCGCCATCAAGGCGAGCAATGCTGTCGCGATGCGGCGCATCTTCCTGAGCTCCGCATCGCGCCAGTCGTAACGTTCGCGTTCCGCCTGGTTAAGTTGGCTGGCCGATTTTACCATCAGGAACGAGGCTTAGCGTGCTGGGGAGGCCAAGTCACTCCGCTGGTTGCAACCCCGGGGCAATACCCCCGGAAGGGCCGCCCGATTTCGAGCGACTTTCCGGGTCATCGGCATCGTCGCCGGGCTTGAAAGTCAGCAGGCGATCGCGCAGCCACGGGCCCATCCGCTTTTCAAGGCCGTCCGCAAGACTGAAACCGGCAGGAACGATAAGCAACGTCAGCAATGTCGAAACGATAAGGCCGCCGATCACCACAGTGCCCATTGGTGCGCGCCATTGCCCATCGCCCGATAGCGACAATGCGGTCGGTATCATGCCTGCGGTCATGGCGACGGTCGTCATCACGATCGGCTGTGCACGTTTGTGCCCGGCTTCCATGATTGCCTGGAATTTGGGTACACCGCGCTCCATTTCCTCGATCGCAAAGTCGATAAGCAGGATCGAGTTTTTGGCGACGATGCCGAACAGCATGAGCACACCGATGAACACTGGCATCGAAATCGGTTGGCCGACCAGCGCCAGCGCGGCAATCCCGCCCAAGGGTGCGAGTAGCAGCGAGCCCATATTGACCAAGGGCGACATGAACCGGCGATACAGCAGGACCAGCACGGCAAAGACCAGCAAGGTGCCTGAAATCAGCGCGATACCGAAATCGCGTTGCATTTCCTGTTCCCATTCCTGGCTGCCGAATGGCGCGCGTGAAACGCCGGTCGGCAGGTTCTGCATCACCGGAAGCTTATTGATCTTCGCATCGGCGTCAGACGAGACAATTCCGGGCGCAAAATCAGCGCCAACAAAGATGCGGAAATTCTGGTTGCGCCGCTGGATAGTGGTCGGACCGGCGCCAAAGCTGATTTCAGCAACCCGCTCCAACGGAACCGAGCCACCATTGGCGGTTGGAACCGGAAGGTTGCGGATATTCTCGATATTCTGCCGCGATTCCTTGGCAAGCATCACCCGGATCGGAATCTGGCGGTCGGATAGCGAGAATTTCGCGCTGTTCTGATCGATATCACCCAGTGTCGCGATGCGGATCGCCTGGCTGAGTGCCACTGTGGTGACGCCCAATTGCGATGCCAAATCGAGCCGCGGCGTGATAATCAATTCCGGACGCTGCAGGTCAGCCGCGATGCGAGGTGCGCGGAGTTCCTTCAGCGTCTTCATCTCTTCGACAAGGCGCTGCGCAGTCTGGTCGAGTAATCTTGGGTCAGAACCCGAAAGCATGACCGAAACGTCACGCCCCGAACCACCACCGCCCGGACCATTGGCCTGGAAGGTGACGCGCGCGTCGGCAATCTTCGACAGAATTGGCGTCAGGTCTTCCTCGAACTCTTGGCTTGTGCGCTCGCGATCTTCGTTAAGCGTGATGAAGATATTCGCATTGCCTTCGCGCACGCTCTGCAGGGCGGTGCGCACTTCGGGTTGCTTGTTGACGATTGCAGCGACTTCGTCGGTAACGGCGCGGGTTTGATCGAGCGTAGTTCCAGGGACCATCTCGATACGGATACGGCTGAAATCCTGGTTCCCATCGGGGAAAAACTGCTTTGGCACCACCACCATCAGCAAGACAGTGAGAGCGAGTGACAAAACCCCGATGCCCATCATCCAGCGACGATGGCCCAGCGACCAGCGCAGGATCTTCATATAGCGGTCCATCAACGGACCTTCACCATGCTCGGCAATGCCACTTGATTTCAGGAAATAGGCGGCAATCATAGGCGTGATCATGCGCGCGACGGCAAGGCTCATCAGCACCGACGCAACAACGGTTAGGCCGAAATTCTTGAAGAACTGGCCAGCCACGCCCGGCATCAGGCCAACCGGCAGGAACACGGCCACAATCGAGAATGTGGTGGCTACAACCGCAAGGCCGATTTCGTCCGCTGCGTCGATCGACGCCTGATAGGCCGATTTGCCCATGCGCATGTGCCTGACGATATTCTCGATTTCCACAATCGCGTCATCGACAAGCACACCGGCGACAAGGCCCAATGCCAGCAACGACATGGTGTTGAGAGTGAAGCCCATCAGATCGAGGAACCAGAAGGTAGGTATGGCACTCAACGGAATGGCGATTGCCGAAATGATGGTTGCGCGCCAATCGCGAAGGAAGAGGAAAACGACAACGATGGCGAGCAAGGCACCCTCGATCATCGCGGCCATCGAGCTTTTATACTGGGCCTTGGTGTAATCGACACTGTTGAACAGCGTGGTGAACTTGATGCCCGGATTTTCCTTCTCGATCTGCTTCATCTGGATCATGGCATTATCGAACACGGTAACGTCCGACGCACCCTTGGCACGCGACATGCCAAAGGTGACGACTTGGCGCCCGCCCTCAAAAGCCATTGATCGCTGTTCGCTGAAGCCATCGGTAACTTCCGCCACATCGGCGAGTTTTACCGAACGGCCACCACCAAGGCTGATCTGCCGTTGGCCGAGTTCATAGGCGTTGGCGGCGTTGCCAAGGATACGCACTGACTGGCGCGATCCCGCGATTTCAGACTGGCCACCTGCAGCGTTAAGATTTTGCTGGCGGAGTAAGCCATTGATCTGGCTTGCCGTCACTCCGAGCGACTGCATCTTTGCAGGATCAAGGATCACCCGGATTTCCCGGTTCACGCCGCCATTGCGGCTAACCGATGCCATGCCTTCAACGGAAAGCAAACGGCGCGAAACAGTGTCGTCGACAAACCAGCTCAGCTGTTCGAGCGTCATGTCCGATGCTTCGACAGCGAAATAGGCGATCGGATCGCTCGAGGTCGCAACCTTGAACACCTGCGGCTCGAGAATACCGTCGGGCAGGTCGCCGCGGATCTGATCCACGGCATTCTTAACTTCGCTAACCGCTGCGTTGATATCGTCGCCGATTTCAAACTCCGCGCTGACCGACGTATTGCCCTCGGAGGCCGAAGAATCGATGTTGCGCACGCCCTGGACGCTGCGGATCGCAGATTCGACCTTTTGCGTGATCTGCGTGGTGATTTCGGTGGGCGATGCGCCTGGCTGCGAAATTGCGACGACAACAACGGGGAATTCGATGTCGGGATCGTTCTGCACATCCATGCGCGCAAACGACATTATCCCTGCGAGTGTCAGCGCAACAAAAAGGACGATCGGTACGACCGGATTACGTATCGACCATGCCGATATGTTCCGAAAATTCATCGTGCAGCCTCCGGCGCCACGCTCTTGGCCAGCTTGGGTGTCACCGTTTCATCCGGATTGAGGAAGCCGCCTGCGAAGAGGACAACGCGTTCAGTTCCATCAAGTCCCTCGCTGATCGCGATGCCTTTCTGGGTGACGATGCCGGTCTTCACGTTGCGCCGCTTCACCTTGTTCGATTTGTCGACGATGTACACAAAGCTTCCATCGCGATCATTCTGGATCGCCGATTCTGGCAGGATGGCAGCGGTTACGGCGCCAGCCTTAATCTGAACCGATGCGAAGCCGCCGGGTTTCAATGCCGGACTGAACGGCAGCGAAACGCGGGCAATGCCTTGGCGCGACTGCGCATTGATCGTCGGCGCAATCTGCCAGATCGTGCCGGTAAACTGCTGATCGGTTCCCACCGGGGTAACCGTAGCGGGTACGCCGACTGAAAGCGCCGCGAGTTCGGCTTCTCCCAACTGCGCCTGCAGTTCGAGTTCGCCGCCTTGCGCCATGCGGAACAAGGTGCCGCTGCCCTGGGTAACCGTTTGGCCCGGCTCCACATTGCGTTCGAGGATATAGCCGCCGACCGGGGCCCGGATATCAAGCCGTGCAGTGCGCGCGCGCAGTTCTTTCAACTGCGCTTCGGCAATGCCGACCCGCGCACGGGCGCTGTCGCGGGTAGCAGTTTTGCGATCAACATCAGCTTTTGAAATGAAACCGCGGCTGACCAGTTGCATGGCGCGATCAAGCTCGTTCTGCGCGAGCTGCAGATCGGCGCGCGCCGCATTTATCTGCGCTTCCTGGCCGATAATCTGCTGCGATTGGACCGAACGTTCGATGCTCGCAAGCACTTGTCCTTGCTGCACCCAATCGCCTTCGTCGACAAAGACGCGCAAGACCTGACCACCTTCACCGACAACACCAACGGGTATATCGCGTCGCGCGGCGAGTGTGCCGGTGGCGCTGATCGAGCGGGCAATGGTTTCACGCCCGGGCGCAACAACAGTAACGGTCTGGGCCTGGCTTTGCTTGTCTGCACCCGCCGCACCGTCGCTCGCGCCACTGCCGCCAAAGAAGAAATAAGCCGCCGCAATTGCTGCTATCGCGATAACCACAGCCAAGATGATACGGTTGCGATTGCGCTTCGTCCGATCAGCATCCCGGGGTTCGAGGAGATCGTTGTCGCTTGCGATACTTGTTTCAAAATTCATGGTTTTTTCCATTCGGGTCACCCCGCAGGGAGAGCTTATTTCAACATGGCCAAGGTGTATTATTGCAATAAATCACCGCGTGCAAGGCGGGATTAAAGCGGTGGTCGTCGACATTTACGGCCAAATATCCAAGAAGACAGCCAAAATTGAACGATTGCGACGATTTTCGACAAACGACGTAGTTTGGTTTTTCAACAAAAAACAAGGCCGAAGCCCATCGCTCCGGCCTTGCTGTTCAATTCAGGTGATTTTGATTAGCGGACTTTGCCGCGCTGGACCAAATTCAGGATACCGAGAACGATGACCGCGCCGACAAAAGCGACGATCAGGCCCGTGATGGAAAACTCCTGAACGCTGCCCACGATGCCGAACCGGTTGGCAATCCAGTTACCTACCACCGAACCGACGCAGCCTGCGACTACATTCCAGAAAATTCCCATGGATGCGTCGCGATTCATCACCTTGCTGGCGAGCCAGCCTGCGATGCCTCCGACGATGATTGCAATAATCCAACCCATAGAATGTCCTCCTGCTCAAAACGGCACTCTCTGCCTGTGGGCAGCATAAAGACAGGTTGGAGGAACGCAATAGTGATTTAGGGGGCTAATACAGTTTACGCTAAGCAACAAAAAAGCCCGGACCAAGCCGGGCTTTTCTGGATAGAGATTTCAGCGGGATTTTAGTATTTCTGCTGGCGCTCATAGAGATCGCGATAATGCTGGATGCGGGTTACCCGCAGTCCAGGCATGCCCGAGCGATCGATTGCGCGCTGCCAGGATGCGAATTCCTCAAGCGTCAAACCATAACGCTCGCAAACTTCGCTGACAGATAGCAGTCCACCGTTCACGGCCGCGACCACTTCCGCTTTCCGACGCACAACCCAGCGGGTCGTATGCGGCGGCGGCAAGCTGTCGATGGTCAAAGGTTCACCCAACGGACCTATAACCTGAGCAGGTCGGATTTTCTGGTTCTCGATCATTCTATCCTCAATTTTCCATGCCCCGCAAAGCCACCGGTTCATCCGGCAAATCCACCTTATGGTCCGTGGATTTTCTATTCGCTAAAGCGGCAGGGTAAACGTCCGCTTCACACTCATTAACCTTAACCGGTTGATCCATCTCTTGCGGCAAAAATGCCCCGCCGATGTTTTTTGTCTGGCCACTGACGGCCGAGCCAAAATAACCGATCCGATCCACCAATGGGTCGCCAGAAGCATAAAGGCTGCTGATGACCGCATCAGAGAATTTCGAAGCCATATCAGACGCTTGGTGTTCGAGAACGACAGACACCAAGCGATCGAAGTCGCTTGATCTGACGGGCTCTGCATCGCGGCGCCGGTTATGGGGAAAGTTCATTTCCATAAGCATCGTTCTACACACAGACACATAACGTCTGGTAAAAACCGTGTTCACGCGCCATTAGGCGAAGTTAATGAGAGTTATGGATTTCTGCGGGTTTCTGTACCGAAACGAGAAGAATGGGACTAATTCCCCCTTAATGCCACCAAAGTTGTACCGATGATTGAGAACATTACCGCCACCGATTTTCAACTGGGCCCGAATTTGACGGGGAAACGAATCGTAGTCGCCATGTCGGGCGGGGTGGATTCGTCTGTCGTTGCCGCACTCGCTGCGCAGTCGGGTGCCGAAACGATTGGTGTGACCTTGCAATTATACGATCATGGCAGCGCGGTTAAGCGCGCCGGCAGTTGCTGCGCGGGGCAGGATATCCGTGATGCACGCGCCGTCGCCGACCGGTTGGGCATCATGCATTATGTCTTCGATCATGAAAGCCAGTTCCGCAATTCGGTCATCGATCATTTTGCCGATGAATATCTGCGCGGGCGCACCCCCATTCCTTGTGTCCGCTGCAATATGGGCGTGAAGTTTACCGATCTGTTTCGTCTGGCCAAGGAACTGGGGGCGGATTGCCTTGCGACGGGGCATTATGTCCGCCGCGTAGAAGGTGCCGACGGTCCTGAACTGCACCGCGCACTCGATCCGGCTCGCGACCAGAGCTATTTCCTGTTCGCCACCACGAGCGAACAGCTCGACTATCTCCGATTTCCGCTGGGTGCGATGCCAAAGCCGCAGGTTCGTGAAATCGCGCAGCAGCTTGGTCTGGTTGTGGCGAACAAGCCCGACAGCCAGGACATCTGTTTTGTACCCGAAGGCGACTATGCCAGTGTCGTTCGCAAGATCCGCCCGGAAGCGGATAGCGACGGTCCGATCCTCGACCTGCACGGCCAGGAACTGGGTCGGCACCGGGGCCTTATACATTATACTGTAGGGCAACGGCGTGGGCTGGAGATTGGTGGTTTGGCCGAGCCACTATATGTTGTCCGGCTTGATCCTGAACGGCAGGCCGTCATTGTTGGCCCGAAGCGCGCTTTGGCGGTCAGCGCCGCGCGGCTGGTAGAACCCAATTGGCTTGGCAAGGTACAAGGCCGCAAGGTGATGGCAAAGGTCCGGTCATTGGCGAAACCTGTTCCCGCGACATTGGAAGGTGAATGGCTACGCTTTGAAGCTGAGGAATATGGCGTGGCACCCGGCCAGGCTGCGGTGCTTTACGACGGCGATCGCGTGCTGGGTGGCGGCTGGATCGAAGAGACCTTGGGCGTGATGGCAGCCGAAGCTGCTTAATCCAGCGCGTCGATTTCTTTCTGGTTGAGCTGGATGCAGCCAAATTCTCCTCGCCGTTCGGCGACCGCCTTTGCAAGGAAGGGAACGGATGCGGTAATCCGTTTGTGTTCCGGGTCGTCACTGACCGAAACCATTTCCATCCCTTCTTCGAAATCCTTTTCACACGAAGCCAGCGAACGACCTTCGATATAGCGGCAAGAGCAGGTGACATGTGCGCCATAGGATGCGCCTAGCCGCGCCTGTTCGCGGATGTCGGCAAAATTGAGGACAAACCACAAAACTATCAGCGCGCCAATTCCGGCGGCTGTATATTTGACCTTTCGGCCCAGCGGCCAGGCGTTGCCGGTTTGGCTTTTTGAAGTTGCGGTTGCCATTTGTTGCCTTCCTGGTGCATTCACACCCGCCATGCCTAGATACAAACTGCTGGTTGGTGCAACCGCCATTTCAATGATACTTGCGAGCTGTAGCGAGGATCCGCAACCCGCGCCCGAAGTCAGCGCACCTGCCTTTGAACAAATCGCAGATGACGCGGCGCCTGGGAACGCGCGATTGGTAGAAGCGATCGCACCCTTTTTCGAAGATCCGGCATTGGCCGAAACGCGTGCGCTTTTGGTGATGCATGGCGGCCGCATCGTCGCAGAACGATATGCGCCCGGCTATGGACCGGATAGCCGACTGATTAGCTGGTCGATGGCCAAGAGTGTCACCGGCACCTTGATCGGCATGATGGTTGCAGATGGTCTGCTGGTTCTCGATGATCCGGCGCCGGTGCCCGAATGGTCCAGCCCGGGCGATCCGCGGGCAAAGATCACTTTGCGACACCTGCTTCACATGTCATCCGGGCTCGACCACACCGAAATGGCTGAAGGCGACAAGGCCATTTACGAGGCTGATACCACCCGCCTCTTGTTCCTTGACGGTCGCGAAAATGTTGCGCGCTATGCGGAAAAGCGGAACCTTGAGGCGAACCCCGGAAGCAAGTTCGAATATTCGACCGCAACCAGTCACATCCTTGTTGACATAATGACACGGACGCTAACCGACAGCAGCGATCCGTTGGTGCGGCGCAAAGCGATGCTCGATTATGCGCGCGGTCGCCTCTTCGAGCCATTGGGCATGACCAGCGCGATCCCTGAATTTGATCGCAACGGCACGATGCTGGGCGGAAGCATGATCCACGCGACTGCGCGCGATTGGGCGAAGTTCGGTGAATTCCTGCGGAACAATGGCTCGGTAAGGTCGGCGCAACTGCTTCCAACCAGCTGGACCCGTTTCATGAAGACGTCGAGCGCAAATGATCCGGCTTATGGTGGCCATATATGGCTGAATAAGCGCCGCCCCGAAGGCTCGGATCAGGTGCTGTTCCCCGGAAAAGCGCCTTCGGATGTTTTTGCGGCATTGGGCCATCTGGGCCAGTTCATCGTTGTTTCGCCGCAGCACCGCCTGACTATCGTGCGCCTTGGGAAGACTGCAGACAGCGATCTGGGGCCAATCAACGATCAGTTAGCAAAACTGATTTCGGTTTTTCCGAAGAACTAGGCTTTCGCGACAGGCGCGTCGTCGCCCAGGTCTTCGTACCAGGCTTCAACCGGGCCTTTGAGCATCAATTGCATCGGGCGTCCGTGGCGATCGCGGCTCTTGCCTGCCGATACCTTGATCCAGCCTTCCGAAATGCAATATTCCTCAACCGTGGTGCGGCGTTCACCCTTGAAGCGAATGCCGATACCGCGCGCGAGCGCGTCCTGATCGAAAAACTCGCTGAACGGGTGGATCGAAAGCCGGTCGGGCGGAAGGTCGTTGCTGTCAGTCATGGCGAGCGCCTTTGCCGCAATCCGGCTCCGATGGCAATGGGTTAGCCGCTAGTTGCTGACTGCAGGGATAATCCACATCAACGATAGGAATCCGATCGCGAGCAACAGCGAGAAGCCAAGGACATAGCGAACGCCATGTTCTTTGACGCCGCCGCTCGCCTCTACTTCGGTAAGCTCGTCATGATCTTCGAAACGCTCCATGGAACAGGCTCCTTCTCCGAAACTGTCATCCAGAAGAACATGATTTGTTTAGCAGACTATCGAAAAAGATGCGAATCGTTCGCAATATGCCTGATTACAAAGCATTAGGGTCGTAAAACTCGGCGATCAGGATATGGATATTATCCGTCGGTTCGAAATTCGACTTGCGCACTTCGAAGCGAGTCGGACTGATCTTCTTCACACCGGTCATGCAGAAACTGAGCAAATTATCGGACTTTTCCTTATCCACCACCAGTCGGAAATCTTTGATAGGCCCTTTCCAGTTCGCACCCGATTTCAGGACATAGTCGAGCCAATGTTCGGTGTAAGCGACGCCATAGTCTTCGCCGCGTGCAGCAGCTTTCTTCTTTTCGGCGTTATAGCGCTTGTCGAAGCCTTTGAGGAACGCAGCATCGATGCAATAATTGGCCTGATATTCAGCAAAATAATCGCTGCCTTTGCGATATTCAGGCGTCAACATTCCGCCTACACTGCCTCCCGCTATCGGCTTATAGCTATGCTCGACAGTAATGGTCTTACCTGCGGGAAAGACTTGCTTGCGTGTCACATGCGCCTGAATCTGCCAGTTGGGTGCGTAATCGTTGCTGTCCGCCTCCTTGCGCAAAAGGCCTTCGGCAACAAAAGCATCTTTCTCGGACTGGCTAAGCCGTTCTGAAAGCTGCTCGCCAAACTCATAGTCCTCCCAATGCTTTATCGGCCAGCCGATTGCCTTCAGGCGCGCTTCTACTCCTTTGGTTTCGGGCCTCCCTGTCAGAGTGACGACTTCAAGATAGCCTAATTCCGCGGGCTTTCCGTCAACCACTGTCTTGAACTGCAATTGCTCACGCCAATCCGAGAAAGAAGGAGCGTCGATATATCGATCGATATTGCCAGGCAGTGGCGGCAGTGGAAAGCTGACCAGCGTCTCCACGTCTTTTGAAGACGTGTTCGTAAATCGATATTTCACTGTCACTAATTGGCGCGACAGGAACAGGTCCTCGCTGTCCATCGATATCACGTCGTTGCGGGTCAGTTCGAGACCCCCAAGGCCGATAGCAGCGCTGCTATCATTTGCGAAAGTTGGAGCTGCTATCGCTCCGAAAGCGAGCAATGCGATAAACTTCTTCATCTATTCTCTATGCCATGCCAAGGGCATGCGATGAAAGCCGGTAATTACGATGCCATTATCTTGGGTGCGGGCGGGGCAGGGCTTATGTGTGCTGCCACGTCCGGGCGACGCGGGCGACGCGTGCTCGTCATCGACCATGCTTCCGGTCCGGGGAAAAAGATCCTAATCTCCGGCGGCGGGCGCTGCAATTTCACCAATGTGAACGCAACAAGCCAGAACGCGCAGGAACGCTATATCTCGGCCAACCCTCATTTCGCCAAATCGGCGCTGGGTCGGTATGAACCGCAGGATTTTATCGATCTGGTGCGCGCGCATGGGATCGCTTTCCACGAAAAGACGCTGGGTCAGCTTTTCTGCGATGGCAGCGCGCGGCAGATTGTCTCCATGCTTATGGATGAATGCGACAAGGCTGTCGCGATGGGCGGTGGTGTCGCTTTCGCTTTCGGGCTCGATGTCCGCGATGTGGGGCATGACGGCACCGGGTTCCGTGTCGCCTATGGCAATCTGTCGGCCAGCGCACCGCGCCTGATTGTTGCCACCGGCGGTCCGAGCATCCCCAAAATGGGCGCGACCGGCTTCGCCTATGATCTGGCGCGGCAGTTCGGTCTGAAAGTCGTCGAACCTCGTCCTGCATTGGTTCCGCTGACTTTGGGCGGTGACGATGTGCTGTTCCGCGAACTTTCCGGCGTGTCGGCAGAGGTTATTGCGAGTGCGGGCAAGACCGCCTTTCGAGAAGCTGCATTGTTCACACATAAAGGGCTGTCAGGTCCGGCGATTTTGCAAGCCAGTAGCTATTGGTCAAATGGCGATCCGATCCAGATCGATTTTATGCCCGATGCCGATGCGGCAGTTTTATTGTCCGAAGCCAAACGTGCCAACCCGCGTGCAACTTTGCGCTCAACGCTGGAAAAGCACTTGCCCGGTCGGCTCGCAGAGGCGCTGGCCGGACAGTTGGCTCTGAACGGCAATCTCGCAGACCAGTCCGACCGCAAACTGGCTGAAGCAGGTGCGCGGCTCGATCGATGGATCTTCCACCCCAATGGCAGCGAAGGCTATGCCAAGGCCGAAGTCACCCGCGGTGGTATCGCCACTGACGGCCTGTCACAAAAGACGCTCGAGGCCAAAACTGTCCCTGGCCTGCATTTCATTGGTGAGGCCGTCGATGTCACCGGCTGGTTAGGAGGGTACAACTTCCAATGGGCCTGGGCGAGTGGGGTAGCAGCAGGGGAGGCGGTTTAAGCTTTAAGCTGCCTCTTTCTTCCGGCTTGCCTTCTTACGCTCATGCGGATCGAGCAGCGCCTTACGAATACGGATATTCTTGGGCGTAACTTCGACCATTTCATCATCGTCGATATAGGCGATGGCTTGCTCCAGCGTCATGATCTTCGGTGGGGTGAGGCGGATTGCGTCATCCTTGCCGGTCGAGCGGAAGTTGGTCAGCTGCTTCGACTTCATCGGGTTGACTTCAAGATCTTCGGGTTTGGCATTTTCGCCGATGATCATGCCTTCATACAGCGCTTCGCCGGGCGAGACGAACAGGATGCCGCGTTCTTCCAAGGGGCCAAGGGCGTATGCAACTGCTTCGCCATTACCGTTTGAAATCAGTACACCATTTTTCCGGCCTTCGATCGGTCCGCGATAAGGGCCATACTTCTCGAACAGGCGGTTCATGATTCCGGTGCCGCGGGTGTCCGAGAGGAACTCGCCATGATAGCCGATCAGGCCGCGCGAAGGGGCGCTGAAGGTGATGCGTGTCTTGCCGCCGCCCGAGGGGCGCATGTCGGTCATTTCGCCTTTGCGCAGCGCCATTTTCTCAACGACGGTTCCTGCATGTTCATCATCCACATCGATGACGACGGTTTCGTACGGCTCGGTACGGTTGCCGTTTTCGTCTTCGCGGTAGAGCACGCGCGGGCGGCTGATGCCGAGTTCAAAACCTTCGCGGCGCATCGTTTCGATGAGAACGCCGAGCTGGAGTTCGCCGCGTCCTGCGACTTCGAACGAATCCTTGTCTTCGCTTTCGGTCACCTTGATGGCGACATTGGATTCAGCTTCGCGTTCAAGCCGGTCGCGGATCATGCGGCTGGTCACCTTGGTGCCTTCACGGCCCGCCATCGGCGAATCGTTCACGGCAAAACGCATCGACAGCGTCGGCGGATCGATCGGCTGTGCCTGGATCGCTTCGGTAACAGAGGTGTCGGCGATGGTATTCGATACGGTTGCAACCGTCAGGCCGGCGATCGAAATGATGTCGCCCGCGCTGGCTTCGTCGGTCGGAACGCGATCGAGCCCCTGGAAGGTCATGATTTTTGAAGCACGGCCGGTTTCGATAACCTTGCCATCCATATCCAGCGCGTGGATCGGCTGGTTGACCTTGACCGTACCCGATTGGACGCGGCCGGTGAGGATGCGGCCAAGGAAATTGTCACGATCCAGCAGGGTCACGAGGAAGGAGAAGGGCGCGTCGACTTCGAGCGCCGGCGGCGGCACATGTTCGACGATTTTCTGGAACAGCGGCGTCAAAGTGCCTTCGCGCAGGTCCGGATCTTCATTGGCATAGCCGTTGCGGCCCGAGGCATATAGTACGGGGAAATCCAGCTGTTCGTCAGTCGCGTCCAATGAGACGAACAGGTCGAACACTTCGTCGAGCACTTCCTGGATGCGTTCGTCTGGACGGTCGATCTTGTTGACGACAACGATCGGGCGAAGGCCAAGTTTGAGAGCCTTGCCGGTCACGAATTTCGTCTGCGGCATCGCACCTTCGGATGAATCGACCAGCAGGATGACGCCGTCGACCATCGACAAAATGCGCTCCACTTCGCCGCCAAAGTCGGCGTGGCCCGGGGTGTCGACGATGTTGATGCGCGTGCCTTCCCAAACAACCGAGGTCGGCTTGGCAAGAATCGTGATCCCGCGTTCCTTTTCAAGGTCATTCGAATCCATCGCGCGTTCCTCAACGCGCTGGTTGTCGCGAAACGTTCCGGACTGGCGGAAAAGCTGGTCAACAAGGGTGGTCTTGCCATGATCGACGTGCGCGATGATGGCGATATTACGCAGGGACATTTATTTTGCCTTTTGGGAATGCGGTGCACCGGCACCGTCAATTGGGCGCGCCCTTAGCTTAGTTTGTGCACTGCGGCAAGGATTGCTATGCGCAACGAGATGCTTTCACGATTGATCCCCGACCGTTTTGTCCTGTTATTGCTGGGCGCCGTGCTATTTGGCTGGTTGTTGCCTGTGTCGGGGCAGGGGCTGGAGATCGCACAAGACATCAGCTTCATCAGCATTTTTGCGCTGTTCTTCCTGCACGGCTTGCGCCTGCCTCGCCATGAAGTGGTCAAGGCTGCGCGAAGCTGGAAGGTGCAGGGGGCGATGCTGGCTTTCACTTTTGGGATCATGCCACTCGCTGGCCTTGCCATAGCGATGGGCGCGGGCTGGATGCTTCCAACGGCGCTTGCCACGGGTATCGTCTATTGCGCAATGCTGCCGTCTACGGTGCAATCTGCGATCAGCTATAGCTCGATGGGCGGCGGCAATGTTGCGGGTTCGGTGGTCGGCGCTGCGCTATCAAATCTTGCCGGCATCATTTTGACCCCAGCCATGGTCGCGCTGGCGCTGGGGGCTTCGTCTGGTGTCGCAATCGGCGGCGATACGATCATCCGTATTGCAACGATGCTGTTGCTGCCTTTCGCGCTTGGCCAAATCATGCAGGCCTGGCTTGGTGGTTGGGCGCAGCGGCAAAAAGTGATGCTCTCTTTTTTCGATCGCTTGGTGATTTTGATCGCGGTCTATGTCGCTTTTGCAGGAGCGGTGAATGCGGGCAGTCTCTCTGCACTCGATATGGGAACGATGGCGACATTGTGCGCACTACTTGGCTTGCTGCTGGTTTTTGCCTTTGCGGGTGCTTGGTTCTTTGGTCGCGTTTTGGGGTTGGACAGAGCCGATCGGATCAGCCTCGTTTTTGCGGGCGCACAGAAAAGTATCGCAACCGGCGCGCCGATGGCGGCGATCCTCTTTGGCAGTTCAGCAGGTTTGATCGTGCTTCCGGCCATCATCTACCACATGGCGCAGCTGCTGGTATCAGCTCCGCTTGCGACGAGGTTTGCTAGAGGCTCCTGAGCGCTTCCGCTGGGCGCGCTGCGAGTATCGGCAGCGAGCCGAGCATGCCAAGCGCAAATGTCAGCCCGGCACCCCCAACCAGCGTCCACGCCAACGCGACCGGATCAGGCGCGAAGGTGAAATCGAAAATCTCGACAATCACATACCAGCCAGCGCCAAGGCCCAGCACCAAGGCCACGACCCCAAGCACCAACGCCAGTATCGCATATTCCATCGCTTGCGCGCCCAAAATCTGTCGACGCGTCGCACCCAACAGCTTCATGATGACGCTGTCGTAGATACGGCTCTGCCGTGCGGCGGCGATGGCGCCGACAAGCACAGCTATACCTGCAAAAATCGCAATAGACGCGGCAGCTGCGATCGCCTGTGCCATTTGCTGCAGCAGAACCGTCACCTGGCTGACGACTTCGCCGACTTCGATCAGCGATGATGACGGGAATGCGGGGGGTATCGATTTGGCCAATTCTCGTTCGGCCTCGGCTGGCACGGTCAAGGTCGCGACCATGCTGTGCGGTGCGGCATCAAAAGTACCTGGGGAGAAGACGAGCGCATAGTTCAGTCCGAAATTCTCCCACTTCACCTCGCGTAACGACGCGATTTTCGTGGGAATTTCGACGCCCAATACGCTCACTGTCAGGCTGTCGCCCACCCCGATACCAAGCGATTCCGCCACCCGAACATCAAGTGATACCAACGCCGGGCCTTGATAATCTGCGGGCCACCATTCGCCTGCAATGACTTCGCTGCCCTCAGGCACATTGGGGCTGTAGGTCAGCCCGCGGTCGCCATTGAGAACCCATGCGCCTTCGGGCAATTCTTCCAATTGATCGACGCGTTGGCCGCCAAATTCGACGATCGTTCCCCGCAAAGACGGGATTAGGTTGATGTCCGCATTGGGTGCTTCGGAACGTACCATGCGGGTGAATTCGGCAGTGCGCTCGCGCGGGATATCAAGCGCGAAAAAGCTCGGCGCGCGTTCGGGGACGCTTTTGCTAATCTCATTGTTAATGCTCGTCTGGATCGCGGCTAGCGTCACAAAAAGCGTAAGGCCAAGACCAAGCGCTATCACCAGTGCCTGAGTGTGCGACCCGGGGCGATGTAGGTTGGTGAGTGCAAGGCGGGGCAGTGGCGCTTTCGGACGCGGTAACAGCAGCGCGATCTTTCGCAACGCCCACGCCAGCAGCGCGAGCAACAAGAGCAATGCAAAGGCCGCGCCGATGAAACCTAAAGAGAAGATCGGCTCTCGCGCCGTGCCGACCGCCAGCGCAACAATCGCGGCTATGCTGGCTGTAACCGATATCGCCGTACGCCTGTCGATCCGACGGCCTCCCTCGACCACGGAACGGAAAAGACCGGCTGCCGGTACGGTGCGCGCGCGCGCTAGCGGTGGAAGGGCGAAGGCGAAAGCGATCAATAGCCCGTAAACCGCGCTGACCAGCAAGGGGAGGGGATGCAACGAAAATCCAGGAGCCACAGGCAGAATATCGCCCGCAACCCAGCCTATGGCCATCGGCATCACGCTTCCTACGGCAAGCCCGACCAGGATAGCTGCAATTGCCACTGCGAAGATTTGCAGCATGTATATGCGGAAGATGGTGCCGCTATCGGCACCGGTTACTTTTAATGTCGCAATGCCCGCTCGCTTGCTTTCCAGATAGCTGCCGACGCCATTGCCGACGCCTATCCCTGCGATCACAAGCGATGCCAGCCCCACCAAAGTCAGGAACTGACCCATGCGTTCGATAAAGCGCCTCGTTCCTGGCGCCCCGTTCGAACGATCGGTGATATCCCATCCGGCAGAAGGGAATTGCGCTTCGAGTGATTTGGCTACCGCTTCGGGATCCGCACTTGTGGGCAGCTTGATGCGGTATTTGCTTTCGAACATGCTGCCCGGCTGGATGAGTTTGGTATCTTCTAGCGATGCGGAGGATACAAGCGCCACCGGCCCAAGCGTGAAACCTTCGCCGAGCCGATCCGGTTCTTCGGCAATGATGCCCGCAACCTTGAAACTGGCCTCGCCAAATCGGACCGTACCGCCTGTCGAAAGATTAAAGCGGTCTGCGAGGGTTTCGCCGATGTAAATCTGGCCGCGCGCGGGCGCATTGGCGGGTGCATCCGTGCCCTTCAGCCTCAACGTGCCATAGAGCGGATAGGCATCATCGATGGATTTCAGTTCGGCAAGTACGCTGTTACTGCCTGCGGGGGCAATAGCCATGGCGCGGAGGCGCACTGTTTTGGATACTGTTCCTGCCTCAGCAAAAGCTTTGAGCTCCGCCTCGCTGGCTTCGCGCTGGGCGATGCCAATTTCTATGTCTCCGCCCAATATGGTCTGGCCGCGCCTTGAAAGTTCTTCGGTGATGCCTGCTGTCAGGCTGCCAATTGCCGCCAAGGTGGCGACACCGAGAAAGAGGCAGACGGCGAGTAGCCTTAGGCCGCGGATGCGCGCAGACAGATCGCGGCGGGCGATGCGCCATATAGCCGACAGCGACAGGCTCAAGCCACGCTCTCCACCACATGGCCATCCTGCATCGTGACGATGCGATCACAACGCGCGGCGAGTGCAGGATCGTGAGTGATGATTAGGAGCGTCGCGCCGAGTGCTGCCCGCCGTTCGAATAGCAGGTCGATAATCGACGATCCGGTTGAACCGTCGAGGTTGCCGGTGGGTTCATCGGCAAAGATGATGCTGGGCGCGGCAGCCATGGCGCGGGCAATTGCCACGCGCTGTTGCTCACCACCCGAAAGTTGCGATGGATAATGCGTGAGCCGATGCCCCAGGCCGACGGCTTCCAGTTCCTTTGCCGCGCGTCCGAACGGATCGTCTATTCCCGCCAGTTCCATCGGCACCGCGACATTTTCAAGCGCAGTCATGGTGGGAAGGAGGTGGAAGGCTTGCAGCACGATACCGATGCGCCCACGCCGTGCACGGGCCAGTTCGTCTTCATCCAGCTTCGTAAAATCCAGCCCGTCGACCATTACAGTGCCGCCGCTAGCCCGCTCAAGGCCAGCCAGGACCGCCATCAGGGAGCTTTTTCCGGAACCCGATGGTCCTAAAAGGGCGATGCTGATCCCGTAAGGAACCTCGAGGTCGACCCCGCGTAAAATAGAAACAGGCGCATCGTCGGCACCAAGCGTAAGGGTGACATTCGACGCCCGTATCGCCATATCGGGCGTGTTGGTTTGCGTGGTGGACAAGGAGAGTTCCTTATGAAGACGAATTTTGCCTTATATGGTGTGGCTTTACTGCTTGTCCAAGCCCTGTCTGGATGCGGGTCTTCACCTGTAACTGCGCCAAAGGAAGAAACGGCCCAAACTGCGACGGTAAAGGCCGAAGCCGCGCAATATGACAAGCTCGTCGTCGCTTTCGGCGACAGCCTTTATGCGGGGTATCGACTTGCGCCAAATGAAGGCCTTGCCCCACAACTCCAGGATGCACTTCAAAAGGCAGGGATTAATGCGCGTGTGCATAATGCCGGTGTGTCGGGGGATACCACCGGTGCAGGAAAACAGCGGCTGACATTTGTCCTCGATAATCTGGAGAAGAAGCCCGATCTGGTCGTGTTGGGACTGGGCGGCAACGATATGCTGCGCGGTATTCAGCCCAAGGAAACTGAGGTCAATCTGACAGCAATGCTGGAAGAATTGAAGAAGCGCGACATTGACGTTGTGCTTACTGGCATGCTCGCTGCGCCCAATCTTGGGCCGGATTATGCCAATGCCTTCAACCCTATTTTCCCCAAATTGGCGAAGCAATATGGCGCGCCGCTTTATCCATTTTTCCTCGATGGTGTGGTCGCCGACCCCAAGCTGATGCTGCCCGACAATATCCACCCCAACGCCCAAGGTGTGGCGAAGGTCGTCGATGGCCTTTCACCGCTCGTCGAAAAGGCGCTCAAGTGATCGAAAGCAGACTGTATTAAAAAAATAACACACCTTCGACCGGATTCGCTTGAAATCGTTCTAACTGCGTTCCATTTATTCCATAATATCACCGCTTGAGGAGGATCGACCCCCATGTCGACCAATGCATCGACCGAAACACTTACCGCTACCGAGACGGAGCTGAAACTGACCCCGCCCGATCCTGTGCCGCCCATTGCGGCTGAGAAGGCTGTCGGGCTGGTACCGGTAGAAGATGAGGTCAAAAGCAAGCTTGCCGAAAAGGTGGAGGGCTATATCGCTGACCTGCTTGCGCAAGATGTGAACAGCCCTGAATTCGGCAAGCGCGTCGACCAGTTGACCAATATGGGCCGCAAGGAAATCATGGAAGCGGCAGGGCAATCCAACCGCTTTCTCGATCGCCCAATCCGCCAGATGGACGAAACCAGCGGCGTAGGCGCAGACCTTGCTGAACTGCGGCGGACGGTTGAGGATCTGGACCCTTCGAAGCGCGGCAACCTGACGACCAAGCAGAAGCTGTTCGGCATCATCCCCTGGGGCAACAAGCTGCGCAACTATTTCGATAGCTACCAAAGTGCGCAGGGTCATATCAGCTCGATTCTCGGCCGCCTTGCCAACGGCAAGGACGAGTTGCTGATGGACAATGCCGCGATTGACGTCGAGCGGCAAAATCTCTGGAAGGCGATGGGCAAGCTGGAGCAGATGATCCTCATTTCCAAGCAGCTTGACGGGCGGCTGGAAGAAAAGGCTGCGGAACTCGAACTTTCGGACCCTGCCAAGGCAAAGGCAATTCGCGAAACCGCGCTGTTTTATGTCCGCCAGCGCCATCAGGACCTGCTGACCCAGATGGCCGTCACGGTGCAGGGCTATCTGGCGATGGACCTCGTCAAGAAAAACAACATCGAACTGGTGAAGGGTGTCGACCGTGCATCAACAACCACGGTAGGCGCGCTGCGCACGGCGGTGACAGTGGCACAGGCGATGACCAACCAGCGGCTGGTTTTGGGCCAGATCTCCGCGCTCAACACCACCACAGCGAACATCATCGACAGCACCGGCAAATTGCTGCGCGAAAACACTGCAGCCATTCATGAGCAGGCATCTGCCTCGACTATTCCGCTCGAAACGCTCAGCCGCGCATTCCAGAATATCTATGATACGATGGATGCGATCGATACGTTCAAGGTCAAGGCGCTTGAGAGCATGAAGCAAACCTCCGAGGCGCTTGAGAAAGAAGTCGAGAAGTCCAAGGGTTATATCGCCCGCGCCGAGGGCCAGGCGCAAGCCAAGGCCAGTGCGCCGGAAACCAACCTTTTAAGCGCATTGGAGGCGTAAAAATTGGCAAGTCCGGCCTCGCAATCCGATGAAATACTTGATGGCGCGCGACGCTCACTAAAGCGTGTGCGGATGGGGCCGCCTATCGGAATGAAGTCCCGCGCGCTTCGCCGGGCCCATTTCTATGGAAAACTGGCACGAGCAGGAATCGCGGTCGGTGCCTTGCTGATCGGGGCCGGAATCATCGGCGCTATCATCGATGGCATCGGTTTCTGGGGAGTGATGATTACCGGCGCTCTTGGTGCTGCAGCTATTTACGCGCTGATGCGCTATCCCGAAATGCCGATGCCGACCGTGGAGACGCTGCGGCAAACCGATATCGCAACACTTGCTGGCAAAACCGAAATCTGGCTGGAGGCGCAGCGTGCTGCCCTGCCTGCACCAGCGATCCCGGTGGTGCAGAATATCGGCTTGCGGTTGGATGCGCTCGCGCCGCAACTTCAGACACTGGCTGAAACCGATCCGGCATCGCGTGAGGTGCGCAAGCTGGTGGGAGAACATCTGCCTGAACTGATCAACGGCTATCGGCGTATCCCGGAAACGCTGCGGCGGCAGGACAATGGCGGAAAGACCCCCGAACAGCAGCTGGTCGATGGATTGAAGCGGATCGACCGCGAGATCGAAACCATGACCGGGCAGATTGCCAGGGGTGAACTCGATAAGCTGGCGACACGCGAGCGCTTCCTCGAAATCCGCTATGACGGGGCGAGTGAAACCGTTCAGTAATTTGGGAAATGGTTCCCCGGTAAGGATTCGAACCTCAATAGACGGAGTCAGAGTCCGTAGTCTTACCGTTAGACGACCGGGGAATGTGGGGTGCGCCATTAGGCCGGGGCTGGCCTGCTGTCAATCAGGTGACAGCCGCTTTTTTGAGGGCTTTTGCCTATTCTCTTGAAAAAACCGTCGCTTCGGTATAGCTTTGTCCTCAAGTACCGGGCGGCATTTCCCGCTATCGGATAAAAGATAAGAGAAGATTCGGCCATGGGCGATCCAATCGCACCATCGCCGCAAAAAGGCGGACGGGGCAAAGGTGCCCGGAAAAAGGGCCCAAACCGTCGAAAGTCCGCCGATGCGGCTACAGGAGGAGGAGCCTCGCGGGAAAACAACGCGAAGCAGGCTCCCAAATTTTCGCACGAAAACCGATTTGGTGACCAATCCGGTCGTGGCGGCTGGCTTGGGCGCACGGCTTATGCTGCGCTCGATCTTGGTACCAACAATTGCCGTTTGTTGATTGCTCGCGCTTCCAATGACGGGTTTACGGTAGTTGATGCTTTTTCGCGTGTGGTCCGGCTCGGCGAAGGCCTGGCTTCGACCGGCAAGATGAGCGAAGAGGCAATGGACCGCGCGATCGAGGCACTCTCGGTTTGCGCCGACAAGCTGAAGCGCCGCAATGTCGTGTTGGCACGATCGGTCGCCACCGAAGCATGCCGGCAGGCGTTGAATGGCACCCAGTTCATCGAGCGGGTGAAGCAGGAAACCGGCATCATGCTCGATGTCATCAGCCCAAAAGAAGAAGCGCGGCTGGCGGTTATGGGCTGCCACGCGCTGCTCGAGCCCGGCGAGGGGCCTGCGCTGATTTTCGATATTGGTGGCGGATCGACCGAGCTGGTGCTGGTATCGACCGACGGAATTGTCCCCGAAATCCTCGATTGGGCGAGTGTTCCCTGGGGCGTCGTCTCCCTGACCGAGAGCGAGCCCCTGGACGGTGAAGATGATGCCGCGCTGGCCGACGCCTATCACCGGATGCGGACCAAGGTCAGCAATGCCTTCGCCGAATTTGCAGCACGTTTGCCAGTCGGGCAGGGGGATCACCGCCTGCTCGGAACTTCGGGTACAGTGACAACGCTGGCGAGCGTGTATCTGAAACTGCAATCCTACGATCGCAAGCAGATCGACGGACTGCACCTGCCAACCTCCGCCATGCGCGAAATCAGCCAGACATTGGCTGCGCTGCCGCCTTCTGGCCGGGCAAAGTTCCCGACGATCGGGCATGAGCGTTCCGATCTCGTTGTGGCTGGTTGTGCGATATTGGAAACCATCTTCGATATCTGGCCGGGCGAGCGCTTAGGTGTTGCCGATCGAGGTATCCGCGAAGGCATATTACGCGCATTGATGGCAAGCGACGCGAAGCGTCGCGGCAAGCGCCCCGCATGACGAAATTCACTTTTGGCGGCAATCGCTCTGGCCGAAGCACAACTGGCAAGGAAAGGGTCAAAACCGCCAAGCGGCGCAGTCCGCAATCGGCGCGCTGGCTCGAACGGCAACTCAACGATCCTTATGTAAAGCGCGCGCAGAGCGAGGGCTATCGCAGCCGAGCGGCGTATAAGCTGGTCGAACTGGACGAGAAATTCCATTTCCTTAAAGGCAAGAAGGCCGTCATCGACCTTGGCATTGCGCCTGGTGGCTGGGCGCAGGTCGTTCGACGCAGGCTGCCAAAGGCGAAGATTTCCGGTATTGATCTCCTCCCGGTGGATCCCATCGAAGGCGTGACGCTGTTCGAAATGGATTTCATGGACGATCGAGCCCCTGACTTGCTGGTGGAGGCGCTAGGGCAAGCGCCTGACCTTATCATCTCAGACATGGCGGCCAACACCGTCGGTCACAAACAAACCGATCACCTGCGCACAATGGGGCTGGTGGAGGCTGCGGCGCATTTTGCCGTTGAGATGCTGCAGCCGGGTGGTGATTTTGTCGCAAAGGTTTTTGCCGGCGGAACCGACCCTGAATTGCTCAATCTGCTCAAATCAAATTTCGCTACCGTGAAGCATGCAAAGCCGCCGGCAAGTCGCAAGGGTTCAGTCGAATGGTATGTGGTGGCGCAAGGTAAAAAGGGCTGAATCAGCCCTTTTTGCGCGCCCGGTCCACCGCCGCCTTCAGCGCATCATAACCCAAGGCACCTTCGAGCATTTGATCGCCGATGATGAAGGTGGGAGTGCCTGAAAAGCCGATTTGCTGCATCATCGAAAGATTACGTTCAATCTCCGCATTCACTTCCTCCGATGCCGCATCCTTGGCGGCACGCGCCATGTCGAGTCCGGCACGGCGTGCGGCTGCAGTAATGGTCTGCTCATTGGCAGGACCCGCAGCAAACATGGCATCATGGAATGCCTTGTGCTTACCCTGCTTGGCCGCAGCCAAGGCCCAGCGGGCAGCGTCGCGGCTGGTGGGCGAAAGGATCGGCAATTCGCGATAGACGATGCGAACGTCCTTTTCGCTTGCCATCAAACGGTTGAGATCGGCCACGCTGGAACGACAGAAGCCGCAGTTATAGTCGGTGAATTCGACCACTGTGATGCTGCCTTTGGGATTGCCACCGACCGCTCCCGGGAATGGCGTGGTCAACGCGTTGCCTGCCGAACCCATCCGCTTGGCCATTTCCCGCTTTTGGAGGATTTCAACGGCTTCGGTGATGATTTCCGGATTTTCGAGAATATAGGCGCGAACGATGGCTTCGGTTGCGGCACGCTCTGTCTTGCTGATGCCCGCCGCAGAAATCGCTTTTTCAGCGTCGGCAGCAGCATAGGCTGCTTTGTCTCCGCGTTCGACCTCTTCCTTGTCCGTAAAGAAATATAATCCCGCGCCTAGCAGCATCAAGGCGGCGATTAAGGCAAATATCAGGGGAAGGCGGGCGTTCGTCTGTGACTGATCCATTTTTGCGGCGTAGCGTGTTTGTCAGTTTCGGGCCAGAGGATTAACCCCGTTAGCGCTTTCGCTTTTCCAGTTTCTGCACCTGGGCTTCGGCCACCAATTTCACATCCTGCGCCCTGATCCAGTCTTGCGAATATTCGGGTAACCCTGCCATGGCTGTTGCGGCATTGGGCAGGGCAAGCTGCGGAGCGCCCTCCATCAAATAGCGTTCTGCACTGGCGAGCGCCGCACGCGGCTCGTCACCCAACGCCTGATAGACAACGCCAAGCTGGTACCATGCGAACGGATTATTGTTGTCCTTCGCCACTGCAGCTTTCAGAACTCGCTCAGCCTCCGCCAGATTGGCTTTGTCCTCCGTTGCGATTAACGCATGCCCAAAAACCGCCGCGATCAGTGGCTGGTTTCCGGTTATGTCGACCGCCTTACGCAGCGACGCCAGGGCTTCATCTGGCTTTCCCGATTCAAGCAGGATCTGCCCATGCAATTCTAGGAAATAGGGGTCGTTGGGATTCTTCGCGACGAGGCTGTTCGCCTCCGCCATCGCTTTTTCTGGATAGGCGGCTTTGTGCCACGCGTAAGCGCGGGCGTAATGCCCTGCTATGGATTTGTCGGTTTCGGGATAGTCGCGCAGTGTTGCATTCGGATCGGCGATATAGCCTTGCAGCTTCGCCTTCACGCGCTTGAAATCCGCTTCCCATTTGGGGTTCAGGGGTGCGTTCCACGCTGGATCGGCCTTGTAAGTGTCTTCCAGCACCGTAATGCGTTCGCCCGAAAGCGGGTGGGTGCGGTCATAACTGTCAACCTGGGGGATACCGAGACGGAATTCGTAATTTTGCAGCTTTTTGAAGAAGTTGATAGAACCACGACCTGAGATGCCCGCCGCCGAGAGGTAGCGCGCGCCTGATGCATCGGCGACGCTTTCCTGCACGCGACTGAAGGCAAGGAATTTGCCCAGCGCTGCCTGTTGGCCAGCTGCCATTATGCCCATACCGGCTTCTCCGGCACCAGCAGCGATGGCGGCTGCAGCGAGTATCAGGCTCGCGATGGAGATCGAGCCAGCTTTTTCCAACCCTTCGCTGTAGCGGATGACATGGCCACCCTCGATATGGCCAAGTTCGTGCGCGATGACGCCTTGAACCTCATTTGCTGTGGATGCGGCGTGTATCAGTCCGCTGTGAAGATAAACCGTTTGGCCGCCCGCGACGAACGCGTTGATCGATTTGTCGTTGATCAGGACGATATCGACATTTGACGGATTTAGGCCTGAAGCACGTATCAGCGGTTCGGAGATTTCATCGAAAAAGGCTTCAGTTTCGGCATCGCGCAATATCGATTGGGCATGCGCTGGCTGGATGCAAAGTGTGAATGCAGCCAATGCTGCTGCCATTTTCGACAGGAATTTAAACAATTGCTCACCCTGAAACATGCTCATGCGATGCATCGATCCAAATGAATGGGTGATGAAGCCGGAACCAGCCCGACCCGATCGGTCTGCATGATCGATCGGGTCAGGATTGGTAACTTAGCCAAAAGTGCGTTGCCACCATCCGCGACGTGGACCGTCGCCTGACGGGTCTTCATCCCCCGCGTCGGTGCTTGCATCTTCTTGGGTTTCGGTTTTTTTGCTGCTGCGGCGCGGCTTTTTTGCCGGAGCTGGCGCTACTTCGTCCGCGCTTTCAGCGGCATCGTCCGCTTTCGCTTTGGGTTTGCGACGGGACTTTGGCTTTTCCTCTGCGGGTGCTTCGGCCGGCTCCACGATTTCGGCAGCGACTTCGACCTCTGCGGTTTTAGCCTTGCGGCTCGCGCGCTTGGGCTTTGCAGGTGCGGCTTCAGTCTGTTCGGCTTCGGCTGCAATAACAGGCTCGCTTTCGGTCGCTGTCTCGGCCTCTGCCGGAGCGTCGGTTTCAGCCGTTTTGCGGCGACCACCACGTGCACGACGGGGTTTGCGAGCCGGTTCGGCATCAGTAGCAGCTTCATCGTCGCCGGCAGCAGCTTCTGAGCTTGTTTCTGCAGCTTCGTTTTCTGCGTTCTCTTCTGATGGCGAACCTTGATCTTCACGATCCCGATTGCGACCGCCCCGGCGACCACGCCGACGGCGCTTGCGGCGTCCGTTACGGTCTTCACGCGCATTTTCTTCCGAACGCTCTTCGGCTTCTTCGACTTCAGCTTCGTCTTCTACATCCTCGAAATCGTCATCATCGTCCAAGTCGACAATCGGCTCCGGGATCGCCGGGCGCTCGGGGCGAGGACCGCTTGCCGTCACTGTCATCTTCGCGCCTTCGGTTTCGCCATTGGGCAAAACTTCGACACGAACATGGTATCGGTCTTCGATCTCAGCAAGCTCTGCGCGCTTGTTGTTTAGGATGTAGATGGTGGCTTCCTGGCTCGCTTGCAGCGAAATCTGGCTGCCATGGCCGCGCGCAGCTTCTTCTTCGATCAGGCGCAAGGCCGAAAGTGCCGAAGATGATGCGGTACGGACGAGACCAGTACCTTCGCAATGCGGGCAAACACGGGTGGATGCTTCGAGCACACCGGTACGTAGGCGTTGGCGGCTCATTTCCATCAGGCCAAAGCTGGAAATCCGGCCTACCTGGATGCGCGCGCGGTCGTTCTTCAGCGCTTCCTTCATCGCCCGCTCAACCTTGCGGGCGTTCGAATGGTGATCCATGTCAATGAAGTCGATGACTACCAGGCCTGCCATGTCGCGCAAGCGCAACTGGCGGGCAATTTCGCGGGCTGCTTCGAGGTTCGTACTGAGCGCAGTTTGCTCGATGCCATGTTCCTTGGTCGAACGGCCCGAGTTGATATCAATCGAAACCAGCGCTTCGGTCGGGTTAATAACGATGTAACCGCCTGATTTCAGCTGCACGACCGGATTGTACATCGCGTTCAACTGGTCTTCGACGCCATAGCGCTGGAACAGAGAAACCGGGTCGGAATAATGCTGCACCCGCTTCGCATGGCTGGGCATCAGCAGCTTCATGAAATCCTTGGCTGCCTTATATCCTTCGGCACCTTCAACGAGCACGTCGTCGATATCCTTGTTGTAGATATCGCGGATAGCGCGCTTCACGAGATCGCTATCCGAATGGATCAGCATCGGCGCGCTGCCCTTCAACGTGCGCTCACGAATTTCGTCCCACAAACGAGCGAGATAATCGAAGTCGCGCTTGATTTCGGGTTTGGTGCGGGCAAGGCCAGCTGTGCGGATGATGCAACCCATCGTCGAGGGAAGCTTAAGGTCGGAAATGATGGATTTGAGACGCTTGCGATCCGACGCGCTTGAAATCTTTCGGCTGATCCCGCCACCATGGCTGGTGTTGGGCATCAACACGCAATAACGACCTGCAAGGCTGAGATAGGTGGTCAGCGCAGCGCCCTTGTTGCCCCGTTCTTCCTTGACGACCTGGACCAAGAGCACCTGGCGCCGATGGATAACGTCCTGGATTTTGTAGCGACGGCGCAAGTTGAGGCGCTTTGCGCGCATCTCATCGCTTGCTTTGGGAGCATTGGACTTGCCACCACGTCCACGCCGACGGCGACCGCGGCGGTCATTGCGGTTTTCCTCTTCTTCATCTGAAGAGGTTTCGCGCTCACCATCGTCCTCGGTATTGTCATCACCATTGGCTTCGAGGTCAGGCTCTTCGCCCTCGCTTATGTCGATGGTGTCGATGCGATCATCGCTTTCGACTTCGATGAAATCGGGGTCTTCTTCGTCATGCGCTTCGGAGCGCATGATGCCTGAGGGTTCGTCTTCCTCAGCTTCTTCCTGCTCGCGCAGTTTCGCTTCTTCGGCAGCCGCAGCGGCTTCTTCAGCCAGCAGGCGTTCGCGATCCTCTTTCGGGATCTGGTAATAATCCGGGTGGATTTCGCTGAACGCAAGGAAACCGTGCCGATTGCCACCATAATCGACGAACGCCGCTTGCAGCGACGGCTCTACGCGGGTGACCTTGGCTAGATAAATATTGCCTTTGAGTTGCTTATGTTCTGCAGACTCAAAGTCGAATTCCTCAATCGTGTTCCCTTTTACGACGGCAACGCGGGTTTCCTCCCGGTGGCGCGCGTCGATTAGCATGCGCGTTTTCATTATAATTTCTCCGCGCCTCCCATTGCTCTGCATCTAGCGAGCTGCGGGGGGCGATATTTGCTGAAAGATGTCCGGCGCCGGTCGCAAATGGGGAAGCCCCAAATGCAACATAGCTGGCCGGGAAATGTACGAATGTGTCTGCTGCAAGGGCACCGCGGGCGCAATTCGCGCGGGCGTAATTTCCTGCCAACGCACCGGGCCCATTCGGGACGGTGGAAGGGGAAATTTCATGCCACATGCAACATCAACCTGTTTTATGCCGAAAAGTCAGTTGGTTCGGCGTCTTGGGGGTCGTATCCAGTAAAGAATAACAGACCGTGAACGACTGCTAGCACCCCGCTTACGCAGGGGCAAGTGGCGGTATCGAAAAATTCCCTCGACCCAAGGTCCAAATTTGCGCAAAAGTCATGTGCATGTTGTTGGGCGCTTTCATTGCGATATCTATTGCTATCACGCCGCCATCATCCGCAGGCGCAATGGCCTCGAGCCCTGCATTCCAGAATTTCGCCGGATCATTCCTGTCCCAGATTTGGGAATGGTTTCGGCAAGAACCGCGTAAGAGCCGGTACCAGGTTTCCGGGGAGATAGGAAAAGGGGACCAGAGAGGCTTACCGCAAATTGCCGGCCCTGCAGATGCGAGGCTGCCCTTGATCGTAATCGATGCAGGGCATGGCGGGCATGATCCAGGGGCGATCAATCCGGTATCGGGTACCCGCGAAAAGGATGTGACGCTAGGGCTGGCGCGCGCCATCCGCGCTGAATTGGTTGAAACTGGCAGGGTTCGGGTAGCGCTGACGCGCGACGTTGATCGATATCTGGTTTTGCAGGATCGTTACGAAATCGCCCGCAAACTGAAGGCCAGTCTCTTTATCTCGATCCATGCCGATGCCGCCGAAAACACCGAGGCCAGGGGAGGGACGGTCTACACGCTTTCGGAAGTAGCCTCAGACCGCGAGGCGCAACGCCTGGCAGCCCGTGAGAACCGCGCCGATATCATCAATGGCGTTAATCTCGGTGGTGAGGATAAGGAAGTCTCCTCCATATTGATCGATTTGACCCAACGCGAAACGATGGGTGTTGCGGCCAGTTTCGCAAAATTGCTGATCCGCGAAGCTCAGCCCAAAATGATTCTGCGCGAAAAGCCGCACAAATTTGCTTCCTTCATCGTTCTGAAAGCGCCGGATATGCCATCCGTGCTTTTCGAGACCGGGTATATCAGCAATGTCGATGACGCGGATTTCCTGTCGTCGGCCGAAGGCCAGCAAAAAGTAGCGCGTGCAGTTACCAGCGCAGTCCAGGCGCATTTCGCCCGCCGGTTGGCGCGCAATTGACAGCGAAATAGCTTCGACAAAATATCTGCGCGCGCCTATCTGTTGAACATGGACGATTCACTGCCATCTGGACTTGAACAACCCGCATTGGACGGTCGCGATCCGGATATGCCCGATGATGCGCTTGGACTTGGCTTGCCAGAAATGCCGAAGGCGGTGGCGGCATCACCTTATCGCGTGTTGGCACGTAAATATCGTCCGCAGAATTTTGCCGAACTGATCGGCCAAGATGCGATGGTGCAGACACTCGGCAACGCAATCAAGCGTGGTCGCCTTGCCCACGCGTTTCTGATGACTGGCGTGCGCGGAGTCGGCAAGACATCGACCGCGCGACTGATTGCGAAGGCGCTGAACTGCATTGGTCCAGACGGGCAGGGCGGCCCAACCATCGATCCTTGCGGTGTTTGCGAACCGTGCCGCGCGATTGCCGAAGGTCGGCATATCGACGTGATAGAGATGGACGCGGCGAGCCACACCGGCGTCGACGATGTCCGCGAGATTATCGAGGCGGTCCGCTATGCAGCCGTGTCTGCACGCTACAAAATCTACATTATCGACGAAGTTCACATGCTGTCGAAAAATGCCTTCAATGCGTTGCTGAAAACGCTTGAAGAGCCGCCAGCGCACGTGAAATTCCTGTTCGCAACGACCGAAGTGAACAAGGTTCCGATTACAGTGCTGTCGCGCTGCCAACGGTTCGACCTGAAGCGCATACCTGCCGAATTGCTCGCCGAACATTTCTCGGAAATCTGCAAGAAAGAGGGCGTGGACGCCGAAGCCGAAGCCTTGCGCCTCGTTGCGCAGGCAGCCGAAGGTTCGGTGCGTGACGGGCTGTCGATCCTCGATCAGGCGATTGCCCATGCGGACCTTGCAGCCGACGACAGCGGCAGCGAAGCTCGAGTCGAGGCAGCACAGGTTCGCACCATGCTGGGTCTATCGGATCGTGCGGCCGTGCGGCGTCTGTTCGGCCTGTTGCTCGAAGGCGAGGCGCAGGCAGTATTGGATGAAGCGCGCAACCAATATCAACTGGGCGTTGAGCCGGCTGCAACCTTGGCCGGATTGCTGCGCGAAGTGCATTTGGTGACGCTGTCCAAAATCGGCAGCCCATCGGACGCTGCTTTGCCGGAAGAAGCCCGTGCGCAAATCGATGAGTGGGCAGGGCGGTTGTCCTTCCCGATGCTTCACCGGTTGTGGCAATTGCTGCTGAAAGGGCATGACGAAGTGCGTCAGGCCAGCCTGCCGCTCGAATGCTGCGACATGGCGTTACTGCGTGTATTGCATGGGGCTGCGATGCCCGATCCCGGTGAACTCGCCCGGATGTTGCAGCAAGGACCCGTGCCGACCGCAGCCAGTAATCCGACGCCCGCTCCACAAGCACCTCAGTCTTCACCGGCGATGGCGTCTAGCTATCCTGCTGATTTCAAATCGCTGGTTGAGGCGCTTGACCAAGGGGGCCATCCCAATGTGGCTGCCACGCTCCATGATGTCGTGCGCTTGGTTCGCTATGCGCCGCCCAGACTGGAATTCCAATTGGGCGGTGCTGTACACCAAGGATTTGCTGCCGACCTGAACGATGCGCTGTTCCGCTTGACCGGTACTCGATGGGAACTTGCCGAAACGCCTGGAGAGGCTCAGCCCAGCCTGTATGAGCAGGAAGAGGCGGCACGCGCCGCACAAGATAGTGAAATTCTCGAATCGCCGCTCGTAAAGGCGGCACTTGCAGCCTTCCCGGAGGCCGAGGTGCATGTCGACGGACGGACGATTCATTCTCCCCACGAAGCAGAAGTTCGGAGCCTTAGAGCATGAAAAGCATCGAAGAGATGATGAAAGCGGCGCAGGAAGCCGCGCAAACCATCCAGAAGCAGATGGAAGAAGCGCAAGGAAAGCTCGATTCCATCGAAGTCGAAGGCGTATCTGGCGGTGGTCTCGTCAAGGTGCGGGCGAGTGCCAAAGGCCGTATCATTTCGTTGTCGATCGACGACAGCCTGATTGTTCCTGCCGATAAGCAAATGCTGGAGGATTTGGTCGTTGCGGCATTCAATGATGCGCGCGAGAAAGCCGACGCTGCAAGCAACAGCGAAATGGGCAAGATGACCAGCGGATTGCCGCTGCCTCCGGGCTTCAAGCTGCCGTTCTGAGGCGCTTTTCCCCAGCTTTTCATGCCATTTCACCGCTATGCCGTTGAATGGCAGAAAATCGCGCTCATATTAATGCCAAGTTTGCGTGCCGCCAATCGGCACGGTTGGAGTGAATATGACGCTATCTCTACCCCTTTTGCCCCTGCGTGACATCGTAGTGTTTCCAGGCATGGTTGTGCCGCTTTTTGTTGGTCGCGACAAATCCGTCGTTGCCCTCGAAAAGGCGATGGAAAGCGACAAGGAAATTTTCCTCGTCACCCAGCTCGATCCGGCGGAGGACGATCCCGATTTTGATGACCTGTACACCGTTGGCGTTTCGGCGACGGTGATGCAGCTGCTGAAGCTGCCCGACGGAACCGTTCGGGTGCTGGTTGAGGGCAAGCAGCGAGCCAATCTGCTGCGTGTCCACCAGCGGACCGCCGACTATGCCGAAGCCGAGGTTGAGCTTGTTGATGCCGCCGCCGTTGAAGGGCCCGAAGCCACCGCGCTGATGCGTTCGGTGCTTGAACAGTTTGAGCAATATTCGAAGCTCAACAAGAAAATTCCGTCTGAAACCGCCGTGCAACTGGCAGAAATCGAGGATGCCGCGCAGCTTGCGGATGCCGTTGCTGCCAATATAAACCTCAAGGTTTCGGACAAACAGGCTTTGCTCGTCGAGGCCGATCCGCTGAAGCGCCTTGAAATGGCCTTTGCCTTCATGGAGGGCGAGTTGGGCGTGCTGCAGGTTGAAAAGAAGATCCGCGGCCGTGTGAAGCGCCAGATGGAAAAATCACAGCGCGAATATTACCTCAACGAACAGTTGAAGGCGATCCAGCGCGAGCTTGGCAATGGCGACGAAGAAGGCGGCGATGAGCTTGCCGAGCTGCAAACCAAGATCGATACGCTGAAGCTGTCAAAAGAAGCCAAGGCCAAGGCCCAGGCGGAAATGAAGAAGCTGCGCGGGATGGCCCCGATGTCAGCCGAAGCAACCGTAGTTCGCAATTACCTCGATTCACTGCTGGGTGTGCCTTGGGGTAAGAAATCGAAGCTCAAGCGCGATATAGCCAAGGCGCAGGAAATTCTCGATTCCGATCACTTTGCCCTCGAAAAGGTCAAGGATCGCATCATTGAATATCTCGCCGTCCAGGCGCGTACCAACAAGCTGAAGGGGCCGATCCTGTGTCTCGTCGGTCCGCCGGGTGTTGGCAAAACCTCGCTTGGCAAATCGATTGCCAAGGCGACGGGCCGCGAATTCATCCGCCAATCCTTGGGCGGGGTGCGTGACGAGGCTGAAATCCGCGGCCATCGCCGTACTTATATCGGCTCGATGCCGGGCAAGATCGCATCGAACCTGCGCAAGGCGGGGACGATGAACCCGTTGTTCCTGCTTGATGAAATTGACAAGCTTGGCCAGGATTTCCGGGGCGATCCGGCTTCGGCATTGCTCGAGGTTCTTGATCCGGAACAGAACAACAAGTTCAACGACCATTATCTGGAAATCGACCTTGATCTGTCGGATGTGATGTTCGTTACCACTGCGAACAGCATGAACCTGCCGCAGCCGCTACTTGACCGCATGGAAATCATTCGGCTCGAGGGCTACACCGAGGACGAAAAGCTGGAAATCGCCAAGCGCCACTTGGTGCAAAAGCAGATCAAGGCGCATGGCCTCAACAAAGGCGAGTTCGAGGTCAGCGACGAAGGTTTGCGTGACCTGATCCGCTATTACACGCGTGAAGCCGGCGTTCGTACGCTGGAACGCGAAATTGCGAAACTTGCGCGCAAGGCGCTGCGCCGGATTCTTGAAGGTAAAACCAAGAGTGTTTCGATAACGCCTGAAAATCTGGCCGAGTTCTCGGGTGTACGCAAATACCGTCATGGCATCGGCGAGGACGAGAACCAGATTGGCGCGGTTACAGGCCTTGCTTGGACCGAGGTTGGTGGTGAACTGCTCACCATCGAAGCCGTCACCGTTCCTGGTAAGGGCCAGATCAAGACAACAGGCAAGCTCGGCGAAGTCATGTCGGAATCGATCCAGGCGGCATTGTCTTATGTGAAAGCGCGCGCGCCCAGCTATGGAATCAAGCCATCGATCTTTAACCGCAAGGATGTGCACATCCACTTGCCCGAAGGCGCGGTGCCCAAGGACGGCCCCTCGGCCGGTATCGGAATGGTTACCGCGATAGTCTCGACCTTGACTGGTGTTGCCGTACATCGTGATGTTGCGATGACGGGTGAGGTTACCCTGCGTGGTCGCGTGCTGCCTATCGGTGGGCTTAAGGAAAAGCTGCTGGCTGCCCTTCGCGGTGGTATCAAAACCGTTTTGATCCCGCAGGAGAATGAGAAGGATCTTGCCGACATCCCGGCCAATATAAAGGAAGGGCTGGAGATCATTCCGGTCACACATGTCGACCAGGTATTGGCCCGGGCGCTGGTATCCCCGCTGAGCCCAGTTGAATGGACTGAGGCGGATGAACTCGCAGCGCTTCAACCGCAAGCTGCCAGCGCTGCGGGGGCGCCGGTTACGCATTAAGCTGATCAGTCTTTAAGCTAGAAGGACGTAACGTTACATGACGTTGCGTCCTTCTTCATTTCTGGCTGGAAATGCCTGTCGAGAGGCGGTTTTTCGTACCACTTTGGCTGTTTCGAGGCAGTTATCGACAGATTATACATTAATTCACCAAAAGTCGCGGTTTTTTGCGGATTTTTCCTTTGACAGATATTGCTTTCTGCTCCTTATTCCCGGTCCGGCCCAGCCGCGATTCCTTCCCGGAATTGGTCCATAATATTCATTTGAGAGGGGGATCCCGATACTATGAACAAAAATGATCTCGTCGCAGCCGTTGCAGATGCAAGCGGCCTTAGCAAAACCGATGCAGGCAAAGCAGTTGAAGCAACCTTTGACGCAATCACCAAGGCTCTCAAAAAGGGTGGCGAAGTCCGCCTCGTAGGTTTCGGCACTTTTGCTGTTGCCAAGCGTAAGGCGTCGACCGGTCGCAACCCGCGCACCGGTGAAGAGATGAAGATCCCCGCCTCCAACCAGCCCAAGTTCAAGGCTGGCAAGGCGCTCAAGGATGCCGTGAACTAAGTTTCACGCATTTGCGAAACAACGAAGGCGGAACCTAATAGTTCCGCCTTTTTTGTTTTAAGCATTAAAAAAGCGCGATCGCCACATGGAGCGATCGCGCTTTTTTATTTTTGATTATCGAGTTCAGGCCGCGCGAAGTTGTTTGAAGGCGAAGGCCTGTTGTACCGGCTGCTGCTCCAACTCATTAACGACCACCAACCGCACGCGCTGACCGGTATAGCGCACAGCGCCCAAGCGGATGATACGTTCAATGGGCGTTCCGCGCATCGCCAAAACTTCCTCAATACGACGCTGTTTCTGCGCCACGGTCAACAGGATGGCATAGAGTGAAAGTGCGAAAGCAAAAGCGAAAAGGGTGGCAACGAGAAGCGACATTTGAACTCTCCGAATCACTTGGATTTCCTTATATGTTCTATATATGTTCTTTTGTGTCAATCGTAAAAAACATCTGTTGTAACATTTGGTTCTGCTCGATAGCTTGATGGCCGAAACCAGATAACGGGGGGAATTTATATGGCATTGGCCAAGTGGACGATTGCAGCTGGAATTGCAGCTTTGGCGGCAAGCGGGGCGTCCGCGCAAACGCTGCGTCCAGACCAGTCGGCATTTCGTGAACTATTTGTGGAGTTGGTGAACACAAACACGGCATACTCCAATGGAAATTGCACCGTCGCTGCAGAACAGCTTGCCAAGCGGATGTGGGATGCAGGCTTCACCAAGGATGAGGCGAGGGTGGTTGTCGTTCCCGGATATGAGAAGGAGGGCAATCTTGTTGCCGAGTTCAAGGGTAGCTCGAAAACATTGAAGCCGATGCTGCTGCTCGCGCATATTGATGTAGTCGAGGCGCGCCGTGAAGACTGGACGCGCGATCCCTTTACGTTGGTAGAGGAAGATGGATTCTTTTACGCCCGCGGCGTGGCCGATGACAAAGTACAGGCGGCTATCTGGGTGGACAGTTTCATCCGCTTCAAGAAATCGGGCTATCGCCCCAAGAGGACTATAAAGCTTGCCGCGACTTGCGGTGAAGAGAGCAATGCCGAAGCTTTGAATGGGGCGGAGTGGTTGGCCCGCAACATGCCGGAAACACTGTCTTCGGAATTTGCCTTGAACGAGGGCGGCGGCGGTCGTTTGGATAAAGAGGGCAAACCCCAATTTCTTGCGATCCAGGTGGGCGAGAAAGCGACCCGCACATTCGACCTTGAAACCACCAATCCGGGTGGGCACAGCTCGGTGCCTCGGCCCGACAATGCGATCTATGATCTGGCGGAAGCCATTGTTGCCGTCAAAAATCTCGGTTTCCCGGTTCAGTTGAATGAGACGACCCGCGCGTTTCTGAAGCAGCTCTCACCAGTGGCACCGGCTGCAGCACAAAAGGCCATTGCCGACCTGCTGGCCGATGAGACCAATATCGAGGCGGGCAAGCTGCTTTCGATGGATCCGGTAATGAACTCCACATTGCGGACGACCTGCGTTGCAACGATGCTGGAGGCTGGCCATGCTGCCAATGCACTGCCACAACGGGCCAAAGGCGTGGTCAATTGCCGTATTGTTCCCGGGATGAGCACCGAGGATACGCAATCCGCTATCGAAAAGGCGATCGCCAATCCTCGCCTAAAGGTGACACTGCGCAAACCGCATCGTCCCATGGCGGTCCCGCCGCCGCTTGATAAACGCATTCTTGATCCGGCTATCAAGCTGGCAGGGGAGATGTTCCCCGGCGTGCCATTGATCCCTACCATGGCGACCGGCGCAACAGATGCTACCATGACCGCACTGATTGGCATCCCGACCTATGGCATCCCCGGAATCTTTTTCGAATCCGATGGTGGCGGCATACACGGGTTGAACGAGCGTCTGCGGGTTAAATCGGTTTATGATGGGCGTGATTATCTGCACCGGTTGGTGCAGATATATGCGGACAAGTAAAAGCTAAGGGCTGGCCGCGATCTTACCGCGCCGGGCGGCGAACCATTCGCGCAGCATAGCCTGCGTGCAACCGGTAAAGCCGCCCGAGCCGACAACCGAACAGCTATTGGGGCGCATCGGCCGGGCTTCGTCGTCAAGGCTCTCGACAGCTGATGTCCAGGACTGGCTGCCTTGGGTCTCTTCCTCATCTTTGCGAAGATCTTTAGGTATCCGGTATCGATCGCCTTCGGGTGCCGTCGCGCATACAACGATCTCCTCGGGGTCGGACGCTTCCGGACATTTTTCTTCGCCAAATGTGGTCAGGAACGAGACTTTCTCGGGTAAGACTGCTGAACTGCCTTGTGGGCCATCATCGGCAAATGCAGGGGCGCTCGTCAAAAGGAGTAAAAGTGGTATCGATAAGCGGGCCACTGCTTCTCCTTGCAATCCATATGAAAAACGTTGCTTTTTCGTCTATTCGGTTGAGCGATGTGAATGGCGTATTAATCGGCATTGTAAAGCGAAAGGCGCACTGGGCTTGACGAATCTTGCCATTGCAGCTAACGGCCCGCGCATTCCACATGGAAGGCGCACATACCGGTGCCTGACGCCGCCCTAGGGCTTTGTCGGGTATTTGCCTTCCAGAGGTTAAACCGGAAGGAGAAAGACTATGGCGGCACCTGTCGTCACCATGCACCAATTGCTTGAGGCCGGAGCACATTTCGGCCACCAGACCCACCGTTGGAACCCGCGCATGAAGCCGTACATCTTCGGCGCACGCAACGGCGTTCACATTCTTGATCTGTCGCAGACCGTTCCGCTCTTCGCGCGCGCTCTCGATTTCGTCTCCGCCACCGTTCAGGCAGGCGGCAAGGTTCTGTTATTGAGATCGAGTCAGAGTTAATGTATGTGTGGGAAACCGCAACAGCAACAAAAACCCTAACTGTCCAACGAGGCTATGATGGCACTACGGCAGTAGCGCACACCGCCGGTGTTGTTGCCACAGTAAAC
>JALREL010000187.1 GCA_023262005.1 Sphingorhabdus sp.
TTAGAACGATAGGGATAATCACTTTCCGCCTCCGATGTTCCGGTCTTCAATATTGCCCTCTGCGCCGGGCTAAGGCTGCGCGCTATGGTGTGAGCGGTCATGCTGCTTGCTCCATTTCGGAAAAAGGACAAAGAAAATCACAACTCGGCTGGATAGGATTGGTACAAGGCCAGTCAGCCGGTATGTCATCGATGAACACGCGCTCGTCTTTTATCCGCGCCAGCCGCACTCCAAGTTCGCGAGCCAGTGCAGCCAAGCGGTAAAACTCGACCGGAAATTCCCGGCGGACCAATGCCCAATAGTTCGGGCTGGTTGCCTTGACGCACGGAATGCAGTTGTTGTTGTGGAAGCCAAGCGCATACATCGGCGGCAAGGCGATGTTTGCCGCTTCGATCAGAGCGAGGCAATTGGCCTTCGTCACGCCCAAGTCGATCAGCGGCGTCACGATATTCATCAGCGGATAGGTTTCGCGCAATTGCTTGGCGCGCTTCTGGTCGGCCTTGTCAGCCGTGTAGCCGAACACATGAATGTCGCTCGGAAGCTGATAGTTGAGGCGGGGAATAACCTTCAATTCGCCTGTGCAGATCGCACCGTTCACGCCTGACAGATAGTGGCGCTTTGTCCACAAATCCCAAGTGCTATCGTATTTCTCGGATTTCAGGTGCGTCACCGGCATGTTGAGCCAGCGTGTCAAATCGGCGAGGAAGCGCTCATTGTCGGGATGCTCTGCTCCGGTTTCGCAATAACACAATTCGACGTTCTCGCGCGTCTCGGCAAGCGTAAGTTTTGCGGCAACGGCGCTTGCTGCTCCTGCGGACAACCAAACCAGTGTGCGCCCCATCACCCATTCCTTTCGATAGCCTCGGGGGCGGTTGTGCTGGCCAATATGGCAAACAGAGATAGCACCCTCATTTTTCCAGCCCCCCGCATTATCCGTCTCCGGGGAGGAATAGGTCTCCACATGCGCAAGCCTCTCTGGCGCGCGCTTTCATGCCAGCGCGACGCATCGGCATGTCATACCGATTGTGGCATTGCTGGCAGCCGTGGAGCAGGTTATCGTCGCCGTTGTTTTCCGGCATATGGTCGAGATGCATCACGGTCAGCACGACCTTCGATCCGGTTGTTGGATGAGGCTCGCCATTTACGGCTGCGCATCTTCCATCGTGATCAAGGCCGCAATGCCCAGTGCATTCGCAACGATTTCCAGAGCGCTCGCGAACACGCGGCACGATGACTGTTTTCCAGTCCCTCGGATAGCGTGCCAAATTTTCAGGGCGGATCGGCATTATCCGTCTCCGGGGGTGGGGAGGCGTGAATCGATCAGGCGGCACTCGACATTTTCAGGCCATGGCGGCAAAAGAAATGCAGTCACGTTCTGAGGCCAAGTGAACTCACCAGAATTTGGAAGCCAAAACACGCGGCGGGATGCGATAAACAACCCTCGCCACTTGCGAGCGCGATAGAAATGCCAACCGGGGTTCTTGTTGAACAGCCCGCGCATCGCATAGCCAATATTCTGCGGGCAACCAGCGATCCACAGGCTGCCATCAGATTTGCGCTGAATAAGCTGTTTCCCTGTGCGCTTGGTAGTCTTGCGCCTAAGAAATACAGCAAGCCGCCAATCAAACCAAATTTCTCTTAGCCAGCCCATCACTTCCCTCCGTCCTGCCGCGCAGGGGCTGGCTGGTGTTCGCCACATGGTTGACCGGCAGTAGGGAAGCGATCCCCCCAAAATGAAGGCACTGGCGGAAATCGTCGGCATTCTCTCCTGATCCGGTCCATAAAGCCATCAGGCGCAAAGCTGCATTCGACGATACCGATCACAGCGGCGTGCATGAACCTGCAATTCTCGCAGCGCGCTTCGGTCATGAGAGTAGCTCCTCGGCTGTCAGCATAAATCGCCGCCCATCTTCCAAAATGACCAACACTTTGATTTCGCGATCTTCGCTGGAATGAAGTTCATATTTTGAGACGCCCGAAAGAATATCGAGGTCGCAGGCAATCAGGTCGAACCCGTCGATTTCGAGACTCCCGCCCATCACGCGATCCCCCGCGATGGAAGGGTGGGGGTGGATTTCCGGCAATGTCCGTCCATCATTGGTCTTCTCCGTTGTTGGGCAAAGCATCCCTACCCGTTATGGCCACACACAGGTGAAACGGGTTAACCAACTGGCACTCTCTGTTCCGTATATCGCGCATCCTTGCGTGGATCACTCGTGGCCCCCACCTTTTGCGCAACCTCTTGCGGGTTGCTGTCTGGCCGTGGTCGCCTGACATGTGGCGTTTAAGCGCGTTTGACTGCATCGGCATCCAGCTAGCCTTTGCAAGGGCTGGGTAATGGCCCCGGAACATCTGCCGGTTTAGGCGCTGGCAAGGCGCTTTGGGGATTTCGGCTTTGTCCGGAAGCCTGACGGCAACTCGGCAGCGATAGCTTTGTCCCAAGGCAGCTTTTTCAGACTGTCCCTCGGAGAAAGCGCCAACGCGCATAACCGGGTTGCCTTTTGCTTCACCAATCTGTAAAGAGACCAGCAGAAGGTCGTATCGGGGACAGTCCGATGCGGCCTTTCCTTTATTGCGCATCTTTTTCATCCTTGCAAGCCCTATATCTCGCCCACCGCGCATCGCTGGCGATCTTCGCAATTTCCGCCCTGCGTTCCGGCGAAAGAGCCTTCGCCCTCGCCAAGCCTCCGGCAACATATTGCGGCGCTGCATCCGCCATCATGCCACTACGGCGGGCGATTGTTTGCCGCATTTTGACCACCGTTTGTTTGCGGCATTCCTGGCTCGTTCGGTGCGCTGCTCGGCAGTCATCCCATTGGCGGCTGCGAAACCTCCTGCCCTAGCGCTCTCGGATCGCTCTTCTGGAGATAGGCGCATCTTGCGCCCACAAACTTGGCATTTTGTCATCACCATGTCGCTTCCTCTTTCAACAGGCCGGAGGGGGTCATTGGGCCACTACGGCGGAGGTTGGTTGATCCCCTCCGCCGCTC
>JALREL010000151.1 GCA_023262005.1 Sphingorhabdus sp.
TAGCGTCCTTGTGGGTTGGTTTACATTGCTAATCCTTGCCCGAAAAGGGGTCCTTGCACAGGATATCAGGAAGGTTATTCTGTTTTCGGGATTGATTATATATTACTTGATTTTCAATTTCACTGTAATGAATTTCATTACTTATTTAAACGCCAATAGTATCAATAAGATTGATGATTCATTTTTTTCGAGTATTGTTTTTCTCAATATTGTATTCGTTGTAATAGTATATTTTGTAATCAATCGTATAAATGCAAGCTACCACAATTTTATTGTCCTACTGTTCGCATTTATCTGGTCAGCCATTATCGCGGTTAACGGGGTATTGGCTATTGTGCCAATTTACCAATTCATCGCACTGCTGCCGCTGACAGTCAGGTTTCGTAACGCTGCTTTGGCTGGAATCTACTGGATTGCGCTGGTCAGCGGCCCGTTATTCGCCATGGGTGTAACAACGCCGCTAGTCCTGACAAATATACTGGCAGCTACGGTGATTTTTGCGGGTTCTTACTGGCTTTCCAACCGGATCGAATTGCTGACTCACGCCAGCGGGCAAGGCGAAGATGCCGACTCTGAACCTGCTTACAGGTCTCGCTGGCTGTTTGCCGATCGCCGTTCGATTACAATAGGTCTGACCGTTGCCGCTTGCGTTTTGGTGATTGGTGGCCTGCTGCTTTACCTGCAGGATCGTAACCAGCGCGAATTGGCGCAACTGCGTTCAAAGGCAGTCGCCGAGCGTTTGGGTGAACGCTTTTCAATGCAGTTCAAAATCAGCGAGCAGATCAGCAATACAATCGCGCTGAAAACCGCGGAAATGAAAATCCCGGAAGTCGAACTTCAGGATGCGATGCGAGAAGTATTGCCGTTGCTCGGAGAGGGGTATAGCATCCAATGGGCGCCTCAAGCCGTGGTCCGCTTGGTCGAACCCCGAAAAGGCAATGAACATGCCATAGGTTTGAACATACTCGTCATCGCCGCGCAAAGAGATGAAGCGATCCACGTGATCAATTCGGGTGAACCGCATTGGACGGGGCCATTGCCTCTGGTTCAAGGCGGTTACGGCTTGATCTATCGGATGCCGATTTACCAGGCAGGTGCCGTTCCATCGCAGAAATCATTTTTAGGCATGGTCCAAGTAACGGCAAAACTGGACGAGTTCATTTTCCGGGCCGCCGAGTATGACCTTGATGAATATGATCTGCACGTTTGGATAAGCAATTCTTCACGCGCTAGAGGCAAGAAGGAGACGCTTGTCTGGGGCTCGATCAGTGACCGCGTTCACCCCGCTTCCTATAGTTGGACCTCTGAGCTTGATGGCCAGATAAATGGCGATGGTGACAAGCTGCATGTCCGGATTGAGGCTTTCCCCCGCAAAGCCGATGTGCTGGAAACATTGCCGGCGCGTTTGCAGGGCCTGCTCATGCTTGCCATCGTATTGGGAAGCTTTGGTGCATGGTTCGATCAAAGTCGGCGGAGATCCACGATCGCACGCGAACAGTTGCGTGACAGCGAGGCCTTTCGCGGTGCGCTTATCCAAGGCGCAGGAGCTGCAGTTATTGCGACTGATCCCGATGGGGTGATCACCCTGTTCAACCCGGCAGCCGAAGCGTTGCTTGGTTACCGATCTGAAGATTTGGTGGGTAAGCTGACGCCTGCAATCTTCCATGATCCGTCCGAAGTCGAAGCACAAGCGTTGATCCTGTCCAAGGAATTGGATCGGCCCATTGAACCCGGTTTCGAAGTTTTTGTGGCAAAAGTCCGCACCACCGGGGACGAAACACGAGAATGGACCTATATTTGCAAAGACGGGTCGCGGATCGCCGTTTTGTTGAGCGTGACTGCCATTTGGAACGATGCCGGACAAATCTCTGCTTTCCTGGGCGTTGCCCGCGACATCAGCCAATTGAAAGCTGCCGAGAAGGCGCGTGCGCAATTCATTGCCAATATCAGCCACGAATTGCGGACACCGCTTAATGCAGTGCTTGGCTATGCGCGCTTGCTCGAACAGGCACCGTTAGCGGGTGAGGACAGGGAAAGGCTCAAACGCCTTAGCCAGGCCAGCAATATGCTGTTCAGTCTGGTCAACGATGTGCTTGATTGGTCCAAGATAGAGGCCGGTGAAATCGAGTTCGTCAACGAGCCATTCAACCTCGCTGATCGGTGCGAAACGATGATGGCGATCATGGAGGAACAGGCGCGCCAAAAGGGACTCGCGTTTCGGCTCGAGTCCGCTCCGGATTTGCCGCTTTCCGTAAGCGGAGACGCAACACGTTTTCAGCAGATCATGTTCAACCTGGTGGGCAACGCAATCAAATTCACCGAAGCTGGTAAGGTATCGGTAAAAGCTGCGACTATGGAAGCGGGGAGTCCGGAAAATGTCCGCTTGCGCTTTGATGTCAGCGACACAGGCATCGGTATTTCGGAAGATGCCCAAAAGCATCTGTTTGAACGATTCCGCCAAGTCCAGGAAGATTCGATGCGGCGCTATCAGGGCACCGGCCTTGGCCTCGCAATCGTCAAGGAACTTGCCGAGCTGATGCACGGCAAGGTCGGCGTCGAGAGCAAAGTCGGTGTTGGCAGTACCTTTTGGGTGGAACTTGAATTCGGCCGCTGTGAGGATGTCAACGCCGCAGCAACGGGTGATGCAAAGACTGAAGCCAATGTCGAAAACACCAGACCGCTGGCTGACAAGCGCATATTGCTGGTGGACGACAGTGATCTGGTAATCGAACTCACCGAATGGCTGTTGCTGGATGCGGGCGCGCAAGTTGCGACCTGCACCAACGGCCAGGAAGCGCTCGACTGGCTCGCTGTGAATCCGATCCCCGACATCATCCTGATGGATGTCCAGATGCCCGTTATGGACGGCAATACGGCCGTCTCCATCATCCGCAAAGATGCGAAGCTGAAGCATCTTCCGGTGATCGCGATGACCGCCGGTGCCACTAAAACCAATATCGACGATGCGCTGAACGCGGGCATGTCCGAGTGCATCACCAAACCGTTCACGCCGGAAAACCTGATCCAGACCCTGCTGAAGCATCTGGGCTGAACCGCCATAATTGGGCGACAAGGGTAGGCAGACTGCCTAAATGTATGTTACTGTAACATGCTTGTGCAGTTCCGCGGTGGTGGCCTTAAACTATATGATGAATATTTTAGTCGTTGAAGATCACCAATTCTTCCGTGATGCGGTAGAAGCGTGCGTTAAAGACATTGTCCAAGACGCCAACGTTCTTGGTTTCCAGACACTGCGCGAAACGCAAATTGCGCTGACTCAATTGAAATCCAACGCGCATGTCATTCTCGACCTTGGATTGAAGGATTCCAGTGGGATCGGAACGGTCACCCAGATACGCGAAGGCTGGCCTGACGTCAGAATACTTGTTCTGTCCGCGGAGGAAGACCTGCAATTGCAGCACATTCTCCAATCACATGGTGTTGCGGGCTATGTTCCCAAGACAAAGTCGGTTCCCGAAGTGCGCGAAGCGATTGCAGCATTTCTCAGAGGCGAAACGGTATTCGATCCGATTGTCGGGCTTGTCGATGGTGACGATCTCGAAAAGCGGCTCGCGCGCTTGCGCTCGCTTACCGATGCACAGATGCGGGTTTTGAGAGCTATGGCCGATGGCTCGCTCAACAAACAGATTGCGCATGATCTCGGCATTTCCGAAGTAACGGTCAAATTTCACGTCAAGAGTGTGTTGTCGAAGTTGGAAGTTGCCAACCGAACACAGGCTGTGATCGAGCTGAACACTCTGGAAAAATACGGGCAAGTGAAGTGAGCGCCTTTATGGGTGCCTGCGCTGGCAAGGGGTTTATGCAATGAGCCTTCAGGAAAAGATGCAGGGCATCCGCCAAAAATTCTGCAGTCGTGCGGGCGAAGAAGCCCAAATGATGGAGCAGGATTGGGCCGACGAAACCAAAACACGCGCAGAACGCAACAAGCTGGTGCGCGACCGAGCGCACGCATTGGTCGGCACGGCATCATTGCTCGAATTCCCCGAACTCGCCCAATCATCGCGCGAACTGGAAAAAGCGATCGATGGAGGTGCCGAAGCAGAGGTAGTTGAGACCCATGTTTCTGGACTCGCTTCCCAGCTGAGAGCTTTGGGAAGTATTAGCTGACGCGTGAGAATTTCAGTGGGTGTGAAATTTAGCGTTGCTTGACGCAGCTATTGCGGCTTCATTGCACGTAAGTGGAGTTGAGGACGTCTGGCATGAATTTCGAACTGAACGAAGACCAGCAGATGCTGCGGGATATGCTGCGGCAGTTTCTGGCGCAGCGTTATGGATTTGCGGAGCGGGTTGCAGCGTCGCGTTCGGAATTGGGCTATCGCCCGGAAATCTGGTCGGCCTTTGGTGAAGAGCTTGGATTACTTGGTGCGACTGTTCCCGCGGCGCATGGCGGCCTTGGCGGCGGCGAGGTCGAGCAATTGGTGATCATGGAAGAACTGGGCCGCGCACTGGTGCTGGAGCCGATTGCCGAGACGTTGTTCCACGGTGCCTGGCTGCTTGAGAAGGCAGGTGGGGCTGCCGGAGGGTTGCTGGCCGATGTGGCGGCCGGCAAGGCCCGCCTGGCGCTCGCCATTGGTGAGCCGCAGATGCGCTATGACTATCAGGATATCGCCGCCACGGCGGAACGCACGACAAATAGTTGGCGACTGAACGGCCAAAAGTCGGTGGTCATCGCTGCCCCTTGGGCCAGCCACCTGATCGTTGCCGCGCGCACATCGGGCGCAGTTGGCGATGCGGCAGGGATTTCGTTGTTCCTTGTTCCAGCCAATGCTGCGGGCCTTGCCATGCATCCTTATCCCACGATCGACGGACGGCGCGGGGCCGATGTGATCCTGAGCGATGTCGAACTTGGTGCAGATGCCCTATTGGGCGGCGAAGGGCAGGGCTTTGACCTGCTCGAAGAGTTGCGCGACCGAGCGGTGGCTGCACAGGCTGCCGAGGCGGCAGGGCTGCTCGACCGGTTGTTGCAGGATACGGTGGCCTATACCCAGCAGCGCCAACAGTTCGGCCAGCCGATCGCATCGTTCCAGGTGCTGCAGCATCGCATGGTCGACATGTACATGCATGTCGAACTGACCCGCGCGGCGGCGTTGCTTGCCACGCTCAAGCTTGATGCGCCCGCGGACGAACGTGCACGCGCTGCCTCCTCTGCCAAGGCGACGGTGGCCGAGGCTTGCCGCTTTGTCGGGCAGAATGCAGTACAGCTCCATGGCGGCATGGGGATGACCGACGAGCTTCCCATCGGCCATTACTTCAAGCGCGCCACCCAGATCGAAGGCGAGTTCGGCACCGCCGACTGGCACCTGGCAAGGCGTGCCAGCCTCGGCTGAAGCCTCAAGCCTGCGCGGCTTTCCAGTCGCGGCGGATTTTCTTCGCGAGGCTCCATTTGTGCACTTCGGTGGGGCCGTCATAGATACGGAAAGCGCGGACTTCGCGAAAGGTTTGCTCGACAATTGTGGCATCGGTAACCCCGGTGCCACCCATAACCTGCACGCAGCGGTCGGCGATGCGCATCAGCGCCTCTGAAACGGCAACCTTGGTCATCGAACTTTCAACCGTTCCCAGTGAGCCGGTATCCAGCACCGACGCACACCAATCGATCATCAATTGCGCCTGCTTCAGGTCGATGAGGTTTTCGGCGAGCATGAAGCCCACACCTTCATGGTCAATCAGCGGCTTGCCAAATGCTTCGCGGCGGTTGGCATAATCGGATGCAATCTCGTGCGCTCGTTCGCAGCAGCCATGCCAGCGCATGCAGTGCGAGAGGCGGGCAGGCGACAGGCGGATTTGCGCATATTTGAAGCCTTCACCGGCCACGCCCAGCATCTGGTCCGCCGGTACGCGCAGATTGTCGATGATGACGGTGGCATGGCCACCGGGCATCGAGCTGTCGATGGTGTTGGGAACATGTTCGATGCGGATCGCCGGATCGGGCAAGTCGACAAGGAACATGCACGCGCCTTCGTCAGCCTTGGCCATCACAATGCCGACGCTTGCACCGTCCGCACCGGTGATGAAGGCCTTGCGGCCGTTGATCACCCAATGGTTGCCATCGAGCTTGCAGGTCGTCTTCATCATCGACGGATCGGAACCGGCACCATTTTCGGCGGCAGGCTCGGTCATGAAAAAGGCGGAACGGGCGCGCCCTTCGACCAATGGTTTCAGGAACCGCTCCTTGATTTCGGGCGTGCCCACATGGCCGATCAGGTACATATTGCCTTCGTCGG
>JALREL010000166.1 GCA_023262005.1 Sphingorhabdus sp.
CCGCCGACGGTGCCGGCAGCGGCACCCGAAACGGCCGTAACGGTCGCGTTGTCCGCGCCCTTGACGTCTGCACCGCCATCGCCTTCGGCGTCGGTGATGACATTGCCGGTCGCCGGGCCATATTGGCCAGCCGCAATGCTATCCGCATCATTGGCAGCGGTCGGCACGTCGTCGACGATGCGAATGTCGAGCTGATCGCTCGCCGCATCTCCATCGAGATCGGTCACCACAACGGGGAAGCTGACTGTGCTGCCGGAAGTATTCAGCGTGTTGTCGTTGAGAGTGTAGGTATAGGTAATGCTGCCAACGCCGGTCGTCGGATTATAGGTATATCCGGTGACAACCAAGGTGCCGGTTGCATTCGAAACAACGGTTTGCGGGAGCGAGCCCGGGGTCAAGGTGACGCCTGAAACGGTTACGCTTCCCACGCCGTCAGGCGATGTGAATGTGATCGTGCCCGATGTGCTTTCGCTGTTGCCGTCGAATTGCGAGCCTGAGGGCTCGCCGTCACGCGCGGGCAGGTGCGATTCGCGTACCTCGGTGCCTTCGCCGATTTCAGGCACAAAGGTGATGCGGTTAGGGGCATCGCCAATATTGATGGTCAGCGTTGCAGTCGATGCATCGCCGTCACCATCGGTGATCTGGTAGGTGAAAACGTCCGAAACGCCGCCCGGCGTGTTGGGATTACGGACGTAGGTATAGCTGCCATTCGCACCCAGCGTCAGCGTGCCATATTGGCCAGCAATGGTGGTGCCGACAGCTGCGAAGCTGCCCGACGCGCCTGCACGGAATCCGCTAACGGCAGCACCGTCTGCACCCAGCGTATCGGCGCCTGCTGCACCGCTGGTGGTGCCGGTGCCTGACAGGACATTGCCGCTTTCCGGCCCGAAGGTACCACCTGCAATGCTGTCGGTATCTGCTCGAGCAGTCGGCACGTCATCGGCGATGACGATAGTCAGGCGCGCAGTGGAAGTGTCGCCGTCGGGGTCAGTCAAAACTACGGTGAAGACGTCTGTGCTGCTGTCGCCCGACGTGTTGTCGGTCAGTCGATAGGTGTACGGGATCTGGTCACCGCTGAGAACGCCGAGCGTCAGCACGCCATTGGCGGTCACAATCTGCTGGCCAGCAACGCCGGTGTAGGTGGTTCCGTTGATCGTGATTGAAGCAATGCCGTCCGGCGAGTTGACGATGATGAAGCCTGTCGTCGAATCCGAACCGTTGCCAGCTGACGAACCGGGCGATTCAACATTGCCGTTCGTGCGCGTGCCGGGCAGGCCGACTTCGCTAACATTATCGGTAACGTCCTTGCCAGCCGGGCCACCGTCCTGAATGTTCACGTCCGGATCGCGGTCGATCAGTCCGGGAAGCTGTTCTTCGGGCTGCGGATCGCTGAATGCGAGTTGGGTCGGCGGAAGAAGATCGCCCAAGCCGAACGGGTCACCAATCGTACCGGGATCCTGTTCAAAATTACCGCCAGAGCTTTGGGTCGGGCCGGCAGCCGGCGCCGGTTCCTGACCGACAAGCAACGCGGCGAGGTTGATTGCGGGGATAGCGACACCATCGACCACGAACTGCGGGATTACAATCGCGCCATCCTCGATCACAACTTCGCTGCCATCGGGCATGCGCACGATCAAGTTACGTCCGGAGACGCGAATATCGCTCAACGATACGCCTTCAGGCAACACCAGTTGACCGTCCTGACCTGCAACCAGCGAAGCCGCTTGCATGGCGAACTGCGCGTACGCGCCCGCTGCGGAAGCGATGGATGCCGCTGCTGTGCCGTCGATGGCGTCCGGAGTAATGGTGGTGTTGATGGTGTTATTGGCGTCCATGGTCTTGTTCCTAGTTTGCCAAGCAGGGCGCGCCCGAAGCAGTGGCTCCGGCGGCGTCGAGTGATGGATTGGATGTGAGAGTCGGATTCATGGTGTAGGCAAGGGTTGCGGCCCCGTTCCGGAGCTTCGCAACATCAGTGAAGACCTCCTGGTCTCGCATAAAACTTGCCTCCCGTTACAGTTCCGAAAGCACCGACCCCCCTTGGGTGCGGACATGGAACTGATCTGTTTGGCGACCCCATGAATCACGTTTTTACGATTCGTTAACATTGGGGTAAGCACGATTACGCAGATTTCGGCAAGAAATATCGCCATTGTTTACCATTTAAAATCAATAATATAACGTAGGATATATAACTTTTAATATATATCATTGCGTAACATGTTCCCGCTATGGCAACTGGCAACCAAGATCTGAGGGGTTTTGGAAATATGCATCAGTTGTACCGCTTCGTTTCGTGGGCACCTTCGCTCGCACGAATGTTTCTTGCGCTTGCGGTACTCGGTTCGCAGTTCAGCCAAGATGGTGCGATTATCCATCCTACGGCACTGCTGATGCTCGCCTGGGCAGCCAGCTCAATCGGTTTGGTCCTCATCACCCAACTGAAAAGTAGGGCAACCTTGGTCTGGTACGTCTGGATCGACGTCGCCGCCGCTGCTGCGGCCACCTGGGTCGCGCCCACGACAATGGTAGAAGCGCTGGCCCTGCTTGCCTGCACCAGCCAATTGCTGATCAGGTCGGGCTATTCGGCCTATTATCTCTCGACGCTTGTCGTTCCGGTTGGATTGGCGGTAGTCTCAGCCAGTTTAAGCGGTGCAGCCTCGCCCGACCTCTCCAGTTTTACAACTTCGTTGGGGAACCAGATCATCTTTGCTCTCGCGATCCTTAATGCGGGTGCGGCGATTGCCCTGTCGGCGATCCGCGGTGAGCAGATGCGGTATTTCAGAGACCAAACCGTCTCAATCCGCATGCTGAGACTGGAGCGGTCATTGGAGTTTGACCTGCAGAAGCTCGTGGATGAACTCGCCGCGCTCTTCGGGCCCAAACGAGCTTTGTGCCTCATCGGAGAAGCCACCCAATATGCCGTGCAGCGCCGCTTCGAGGCTGGCGCTGCTCTGCAACTTACCGAACATGAAGTCCGGAAGTTGGTAGACCTGGGAAGGGACTATGGCGCTCCCGAACTGGTTCTAGATACGGCGAACCAGCAAATGCACATTTTTGACGGCCAAGGTGCCAAGTCGATGCCCGACAAGGTGAAATCGGTCGCGACGATTTTGGGCCGGGAAGCTATGTCCCAGTGCATCATCAAATGGGTCCGCATCGGTCGCGCCGACGGCGTGGTAGTCTGCGCTATTGGTACGGTGGATGCGTTGGCGTTGCACGAAGCGAAGCAGATTTGCCAGGCGCTGAACGAGCTCTTTCCCTTGCTCGACAGCATTTCAGAAGCCGAGCGCAACTTCATCGCCGATGCGCATGATGTTGCCCGCCGCGATCTGCACGATGGGGTGCTCCAGACGTTGGCGGCTGTACGCATGCGTTTGCTTTCGCTGGCGCGAAGAGACGATGTGCGTGAGCAACCCGTACATGATGAACTCCAAAAGGTCGCCGACATCCTGACGCTTGAACAAGCGCGACTTCGTGGGATGCTAGAAACCAGCGAAAGCGAGGACCACGGCATCAATCTTGTCACCGCGCTCGATGTCGCCCTCCGTGCCATTTCCATGCAGTGGGAAATCGATGCGAAACTCGAATCGGATGAGCGCGCGGTGCCAATCGACAAGGAGTCCGCGATCAACATCGAGCATCTTGTCCGCGAGGCGGTCGCCAATGCTGTTCGCCATGCAAACAGCACGCAGTTGACAGTCCATCTATCGTTCCATCACAATGCTTTGCGTATCGCAATTATCGACAGGGCCGAATTTGCGACATCGGGTGTGGGGAAAAAAGGGGGGAAATCAATGCCTTTGAAATCAGCATCGCTGTTGCAGAGGCTGCGACTCGTCAATGGTTCCGCCTATGCGGAAGGCTTGGAAAAGAGCGCAATTTTGGCGATCACCATCCCCATGCAGAGGACCGAGCATGCATAATGTCCTGATAGTCGACGACCATCCATTCTTCCTGCACGGCTTCAGCCAATATGTTCAGGGCAGTGGCAATTTCGCCATCACCACAGCGCTTTCGGTCGAGGAAGCAATCCAGAAAATTGACGATAATCGACCGGATCTGGCGATGCTCGACGTCACCATGAACGGCGGCGGTGGGCTGCGAATATTGCGCCACATCCGCCGATTTTATCCCACCGTGCCGTCGATGTTCCTGACGGTGCATGTCGACCCGGAGCAGACGATCGAGGCGATGCGGCTGGGCATTTCGGGTATCGCTCTTAAAGATGCCGATCCGGAAATCATCATCGGTGCAATGGAAACCGTGCTGTCTGGTGGCAAATGGTTCGATACCAATGTGACCGAACCTGCCTTGCGCTTTTCGATCGACAAACCAAGCCGCACCTTGCGGTCAAACGACCTGCTGACCAAAAGAGAGGCGGAGATTGTCGAGCTTGTCTGCCAAGGCCTGCGAAATCGGGATATTGCCTCGCGATGCGACCTTGCCGAAGGCACCGTGAAAATTCACCTGAACAGCATATTCCGCAAGTTGGGCGTCACTTCGCGTTCCGAACTGATCGTCCAGCAAGGCGGGATGAAAGCGGCACAGACCCAAGCCGTCGTTGCCGACACTGAACATTAGGTTTTGCTGAATTCCATCTTTGGGTGGATCGGAGCGATCCAAAAGCTTCCACCATCAGTAAGAAGTGATGGTGACCCCTACGGGAATCGAACCCGTGTTTCAGCCGTGAAAGGGCCGCGTCCTGACCGCTAGACGAAGGGGCCATCGAAGATGGAAGCGCGCCTTTACGGATTCGCTTTGCACTCGTCAAGAACCGAGTTTGCCTGATTTCAAAGATTTCGTCAGCGAGCGAAATTCAGGCAAGTGCGACGTCATCAATGTGCAATTCGGCTTTGGGGGTTGAACCCCAATCATCCAGCTTTGCCCGCCCCGCGAGCCAGTATTTCTGGCCGCGATCGCCGTGCAACAATTGCTGGCCCAAGATGCTCTCGCCTTGGCGAAATGCCATCGCCTTAAATGAGGCGCCGTCGTCTCCCGAAACGATCGCACGGACATGGTCCTTGCCGACGATATCGCATTTCACCACGCGCACCGGCCCCGTCACGACCCGCGGACCCGGCCAGCCCGTGCCATATGGGCCGGCAGCCTCAAGCGTTTCGATCAGCATCGGACTCAATCCACGCGGATTGACCATGGCGTCGACCGAAAGCACCTTTTCGGAACTGGCGCGCGAAACGTCACCTGCAAGGCGCTCATCGAGCCAATCGGACAGCGCATCGATTTTTCCGGCCTCGACCGTCAGCCCTGCGGCCATGGCATGCCCGCCGCCTGCAACCAGCAAACCGGCCTCACGGGCGGAAATGATGGCGGCGCCCAGATCAACGCCGGTAATCGACCGTCCCGATCCCTTGCCGGTGCCGTCTGCGTCGACTGCAACGACAATCGCAGGTTTGCCGAACTTTTCCTTGATGCGTCCGGCGACGATACCGATCACACCGGGATGCCAGCCCTCGCCAGAAACAAGCGCTACAGTGCGGTTATGCTGGCTCGCCATCGCTGCTTCGGCAGCTTCCTGTACTTGCGCTTCGATCGCGCGGCGTTCTTCGTTCAGCCGGTCGAGCTCTTGCGCGATCAGGCGCGCCTCTTCCGGATCGGTGGTGGTTAGCAGGCGTACGCCAAGATCGGATTTGCCTACACGCCCCCCGGCATTGATGCGCGGGCCGAGCGCAAAGCCAAGGTCTGAGCAGCTTGGCGCGCGGTTCAGCCGCGCCGCTGCAGCCAGGGCATTCAGCCCGATATTGCGGCGTGCGGCCATGACTTTCAGGCCCTGCGCGACAAAAGCACGGTTAAGCCCTTTCAACTGGGCCACATCGGCAACCGTGCCCAGCGCGACGATATCGAGCAGTTCGACCAACCGGGGTTCCGCGCGGTCCGCGAAAAAACCGCGATTGCGCAGTAGCCGCACGATCGCAGCGGCGAGGAGGAAGGCTACGCCGACCGCAGCCAGATGGCCATGTGCGGCGGCTTCGTCGGCCTCGTCGAGGCGGTTCGGGTTTACGAGGGCGAAGGCGGAGGGCAATTCGGCAGCACATTTGTGATGGTCAACGACGATTACCTCCATGCCCGCCGCTTTTGCCTGCGATAGGGCGTCGAACGCCATCGCGCCGCAATCGACTGTAACAACCAGCTTGTTGCCAGCGTCGCCCAAGCGCACCAATGCTTCGCCCGAGGGGCCATAGCCTTCGAGCAGCCGGTCCGGAATGTAATAGCCAGCCTCCAGCCCCAGATCACGAAACAGGCGGATGAGGAGGGCGGCGCTGGTTGCGCCATCCACGTCATAGTCGCCATATACGGTCAGTTTTTCGCCGCTTTGCACTGCATCGGCCAGGCGTTCAGCCGCGACATCCATGTCGCGAAAGATGGAGGGGTCTGGCATGAATCCGCGCAGTGTCGGCGTCCGGTGCCGATCCAGATCGTCGCGTGCCACGCCGCGCGCCAGAAGCAACTGCGTGACGAGGTCGTCTGGCGTGAAATCGGGATCGCCCGCATCCGCCCGGTTGCCGCGCCACTGCCATGTCTGGCCAAGGATCGAGCGCTGGACGAATTGGAGACTGTTCATTCCTGGCTGTTAGCCTGACCGATCATCAAGCGACAAGGGGAAAGGCGCTAAGGCACCAACACCATCTTCAATGCCCCGGCTTCGCGGCGGTCGAACAGGTCATAGGCATCGGCGCCTTGGCTCAACGGCAGGCGGTGGCTGATATAGCGCTCGGGTTTGAGCCGACCGGACTGGACCAACGGGAACAACGCTGGCAGCTCTTCGGGCACGGAACAGGTCCCGACGCGGAAGGTCAGGCCGCCGGCAAAGGCACGTTCGAGCGGGAAGGGGAATCGGCGTGATTGCTGCACACCGATCACCGAAACCGTCCCGCGCACCCGCACACAGCGCAGCGCGAAATCGACGGTCGCATCGCTACCCACGACCTCGACCACACAGTCCAACCTGCGACCCTTGGTGTCTTCCTTTATGCGCTCCATTGCTTCATCCGGATGGAGCGCGATTGCACCCACAGCTTCGGCCAATGCGCGCCGCTCGGATATGGGATCGATGGCGTAGACGACATGCGCACCCATTACAAAGGCTGCCTCTACGGTCATCAATCCGATAGGGCCGAGCCCGATGACACCCACGCTGCTGCCGGGACGGATATCTGCGTTGCGCGCACCGAACCAAGCGGTGGCCATCGCGTCGGTCATCATCAGCGCCTGGTCTTCGCTGATGCCTTCGGGGATTTTGACTGCGTTCATGTCGGCGGCCGGTACGCGGAAGGCCTCCGCCTGTACCCCCTGCAACTTCGCCGAAAGACCGTAGCAGCCGCTCGCTCCGTTCTCGCAATTGTTCACAACGCCCGACAGGCATGATCGGCAGGCCCCGCAGCCGACGGCCGCAGGCATCATCACCTTGTCACCCACTTTCACCCGTGTGACAGCGCGGCCAACTTCTATCACTTCGCCAACGGCTTCGTGACCAACGCAAAAGCCTGTGTCCTCGGAAAAACCGTGGCCGTGATAGATGTGAAGGTCGCTGCCGCAGATCGAGCAGGCGGTCATCTGCACAATTGCATCGCGGTCGGACTCGAGCTTCGGATCCTCCATGTTGTCATGGCGGATATCGCGTTCACCGAAATAGCGCAGCGCCTTCATGCCAGTCCTTCCAGACGATAGAAACGGGCGGCGGTGCCGGCGAACAGGTCCGCCTTCTCGTTTGTCGATGCACCGGATGCGATGCGCTTGAAGGCATTCCACAGCGTCGGATAATCGGCACCCCAGCGATCCACCGGGAAGTTGCTTTCGAACATGCAGCGATCTGCGCCAAACACTTCGATGCAGGTCTCGATATAGGGCTTCCAAGCAGCCGCTAGCGTTTCGGATGATGGCCGCACGTCCGGCCCCATGCCTTCGAAGCCGGGGAAGGGCATACCAAGTCCACCAAGTTTCATATGGACGTTGGGCAGTTCGGCGAGGCTGGCCATGCTTGCTTTCCAGCCTGCAAAACGATCGTCGCGCTTGCCGGCGTAGCGACCCAGCCCGACCGGAGTGCCAACATGGTCGATCACCATCGACACATCGGGGAAGGCGCGGGCAAGCCCCACGACTTCGGGCAATTGCGGTTCGACCACCCAGATATCGAGCGAGAGCTGGCGCTTGGCAAAATGCTTTAGCGCTGCGTGCACTTGCGGCGACGAACAGAGGTTCGGGGCTGCATGGGCCAATGGCCCCAGCACGGCGGTATCGTCGTCATGGGCCATCATGTGGCGGATGCCGCGGAAACGCCCGCCTCCGGCGGCGATATGCGCATCAAGCACTTCGGCCACCGCATCGCCCAGCCCCAGGTCGGCATGGCCAACTATGCCTGCACAGGCGCGTGTCGGTCCATAGACACCGCTCGCGGCCATGGCAGCGACACCGTTGACAAACTCGGTCTCGCCCACCGGCTGCATCGCTTCGGGGCCGTCGGCGCGGTAAAAGGCGCCGCACTGGACATAAACTGTGCCGATGACATTGTGGCCGCTCCCCGTATCCGCCAGCAATTCGTCGAGCAGGTAGCGTGGCGACTGCCGCAGGATCGCCTCGAACGGGTGCGACATTTCGGCGGGCAGGAAGGGCAGGCGCGATCGCCAATCCCACAAATGGTGGTGCGGATCGATGATTGGCAGATCCGGTTCGAGTATCGCTTCGCTCATATTCTCCGCTCCCGTCCTTCCCAAAAGGGCTCACGCAACTTGCGCTTGAAAATCTTGCCCGAATCCTCGCGTGGCAGGCTGTCGGCAAAATCGATCCGGCGCGGCACCTTATATCCGGTGAGCACTTTTTTCAGCTCGGCTTGCAGTCCTTCTGCAGTTAGAGATGCGCCGGGCATCGGTTGCACCACCGCCATCACGCTTTCGCCAAATTCCTCATCTGGGATGCCGAACACCGCGCAGTCGGCAACACCGGGCAGCTTGTGCAGTTCGGCCTCGATTTCGGCAGGGTAGATGTTCGCGCCGCCCGAAATGATCATGTCGTTGATACGGTCGCACAGATAGAGAAAGTCGTCATTGTCGAAATAGCCCATGTCACCCGGCGTGATCAGTCCATATTTCTCCATCGAGGCACGCTTTTCGGGCGAGTTTTGATAGGTGAAATTGGTGCCATGCCGGCCTTTGCCGATGACCTCGCCAATCGTGCCGGGAGGAACGTCATTCCCCTCCGGGTCAACTACGCGCAGCGTCACGCCGGGCTGCACGCGCCCGACCGATCCGGGATGCGCCAGCCATTCCTCCGACGACAGGCAGGTGACATTGCCCATCTCGGTTGAACCATAATATTCCCAGATCACCGGCCCCCACCATTCGATCATCGCGCGCTTGACGGGCGGCGGGCAGGGTGCGGCGGCATGGGTGACATATTCGAGGCTCGACAGGTCATATTTGCGCTTCACCTCTTCGGGTAGGCGCAACAGCCGGTTGAACATGATCGGCACCATGTTGAGGTGCGTGATGCGTTCCTTTTCGATGAGTGCAAGCAGCGCCTCGGCGTCGAAGCGCGGGCAGATTACAACGTTAGCCCCGATGCGGATTGAAAAGGACGAATGGGCGTTGGGCGCGCTGTGATAGACCGGGCCAATCACCGCTGTCGTTATGCTCGCCGGATCACGCTTGCCCGCCAGTACATCGGTATAGCCGTAAGACCAGCCAAGCATGGTGTTGACCGCTTCCGCCTGCTCTTGCGTGAAGGCTGCGCGGCGGACGCCTTTGGGACGACCGGTGGTACCCGATGTATAAATGATCGTGCTCGGGGCCATCTCCGCTTCACCTGAAAATGGGACTGCCGCATCTAGCAAATCGTGCCAACGCGGCAGCCCTTCAGGCTGAGGGGTCTTTGAAATGCCGTAAGCTTCTTGAATTTCAGGGGGTGTTTCGACGATGATCACCTGGAGCCCAGCAGGGATCGCCTGCTTGATTGGCTCATAAAGATCGGCGTGGATGAGGAGCAATTTGACACCGCTGTCGGTCAGCAGGTAATTGGCTTCATCGGGCGTATAGTGCCAGTTGACCGGCACCGGATAAATGCCCAGCATTCCTGCGCCAAAGGCGGCTTCGAAATAGGCGATATCATTGCGCAGGTAGAGCGCGATGCCGTCGCCGCTCTCCACCCCCAACCCCTGGATGACCGTTGCGGCACGCCGCGCACGTTCGTCAAACTCCGCCGTTGTTAATGTGCGCTCGCCGCTCTTGATCCAGCCCATCGCTCTCTCCCTCGCGATATTCAGTAGATGGTGTAGCCCCCGTCGATGACGATGGTGTCGCCCGTGTGATTGCGCGAACCACGGCTGGCGAGATAGACGGCAATCGCCGCAAAATCGGAACCATCGAGCCAGTCGCCAGTGGGTACACGGCTGATCACTGCCTCGTTGAACTTGTCCCACTCCTGCAGACCAGCGGTCATGCCCGAACGCGTCCAACCCGGCAGCACGCTGTTTACGCTTATGCCATAACGGGCAAGCTCGACTGCCATGGCGCGCGCCATGGCGACAACTGCGCCCTTGGTTGCACCATAATGCTCATTGCGGGCGGCACCGTGGATTGCGGAAGTCGACGAGATGGCGACGAGCGATCCGCCGCTATCGCCCGCTTTGTGCCGATCGATCATGTGCCGTGCCGCTTCACGCAAGGTGAAGAGCACGCCATGGATGTTCACTTCCTCGATCTTGCGGAAATCCTCGACGCTGATGTCGAACAGGCTCTTGCGCGAAATCGAGATGCCGGCATTGGCAATCGCTTGGTCGAGCCGGCCGAATTCGGCGACAATATTATCGACACCTTTCGCCACAGCGGCCTCGTCCGAAACGTCGATTTGCGCCGCGCGCACCTCTCCGCCATGCGCACGCAGCTTTTCCGCAGCTTCCTCATTGCGTGCGGCATTTGTGCCCCAGATGACGACGGTCGCGCCATGCGCGGCAAGGCCATCGGCCATGCCAAGCCCGATGCCATTATTGCCGCCGGTGACGAGCGCGACCTTTCCGGTCAGGTCAAAAAGCGATGCCATTCCCGCTTCCTCAACGCTCGTTCATCGCAACATATTCCTTGATCTTCTGCTTGCCGAGCTGGCTCATATGCACTTCATCCGGGCCATCGGCGATGCGCACAAAGCGGTTTAGCGTGAAGAAGCGGGCGATCGGCGTATCGTCCGAAACGCCCATGCCGCCATGCGCCTGTATGGCGCGGTCGCACACGGTCTGCGCCATTTGCGGGGCCACAACCTTGATGGCGGCGATCAAGTCTTTTGCGACCTTGTTGCCATAACGGTCCATTGCATCGGCCGCCTTCAGCGTCAGCAGGCGTGACATTTCGATCTCGCAGAAACTTTTCGCCACATCCTGCCGGATCGACGATTGGTCTGCGAGTTTTTTGCCAAAGGCAACGCGGCTGTCGACGCGGCGCGCCATGATTTCGAGCGCGCGCTGCGCCTGCCCGATCGAGCGCATGCAGTGGTGGATGCGGCCCGGCCCTAGGCGGCCTTGCGCGATCTCAAACCCGCGGCCCTCGCCAAGGATCAGGTTTTCCTTTGGCACGCGGACATTTTCGAAGCGCAGTTCGGATTCGCCGCCCGGCGAATTGTGTGAACCAAATACGGTCTGGTGGCGCACGATGGTGATGCCCGGCGTGTTCGGTTCGACCAGAATCTGCGAATGCTGCGCGTGGCGTGGGGCGTTGAAATCGGTCTTGCCCATCACGATCCAGATGTCGCAGCGCGGGTGCATCGCGTTCGAAATCCACCATTTGCGGCCGTTGATGACATATTCGTCGCCATCCGGCGTGATCGACAGCTCAAGGTTAGTCGCATCCGACGAAGCCACTTGCGGCTCGGTCATCACATAGGCCGAACGGATTTCGCCGTTGAGCAGAGGTTTGAGCCATTTTTCCTGCTGTTCAGGCGAACCATATTTGGCGAGCACTTCCATATTGCCTGTATCGGGTGCCGAGCAGTTGAACACCTGGCTCGACCAAGGCACGCGTCCGAGCAACTCGGCAATTGGCGCATATTCAAGGTTGGTAAGGCCGGGCGAGAATGCACCATATTCATGGGGCAAGAACAAGTTCCAGAGGTCCAGTGCTTTCGCCTTGGCCTTCAGTTCCTCCATCTTCGGCCATTCCTTCCACAAATTGGCCGGATCGGTGACGAAGCGGTGATAGTCTTCCTCATTCGGATAGATATGTTCATCCATGAAAGCCTGGATCTGGGCGAGCAACGCCTTGACCTTGTCGCTATGTTCGAAATTCATCGGAAAAATCCTTTCAGAGGGAAAGCCCGCCATCGACGATCAGCGTATGACCGGTGACGTAGGATGCGAGCGGGGATGCGAGGAAGATGGCAGCACCCGCCATGTCGGCGGGCAGGCCCATGCGGCGTTGCGGGATATTGGCGAGCGCGCCAGCAAGCCGTTCGGGGCTTTGCGTGGTCACCTTGGTCAGCTTTGTATCGACAAGGCCGGGTGCGAGACCGTTGACGCGAATACCTTCCGGCCCCCAAGCCTGCCCTAAAGTCTTGGTGAGGCTGATCGCGCCCGCCTTGGAAGCTGCGTAAGCGGGGTTGCCGATATTGGCCTTCAGCCCGGAAATCGAGCTGACGATGATGACGCTGCCCTGGCTTTCCAGAAGCTGCGGTTTGAACTTGCGTGAGATATGCATCAGGCTGTCGAGATTGACCGACATAACACGATCCCAGCCGGGTCGCTCAAACTCGCCGCGTTTGTAAACAACGGTGCCTTGGCAAAGCACCAGCACGTCGAGCGTATCGAAGGGCAGTGGCGCCGCTTCGATTGCATCGGGATCGCCGACATCGACACATGTATAGCCAAGCCCGCTCAGGTCCGAACCATCGGCAGGGTCATAGTCGGCAGGGTTCGCGCGCGTTCCCCAGACATGGACTGTCGCACCGCGTTCGCGAAAACCGTGTGCAATGCCATTGCCAATTCCGCTCGAACCGCCGACGACCAGCACATGCTTGCCGGTAAAATCGGTGTCATTGGTCATGGAATTTCCTTTCAGCTGATGCGCCGCAGCGCACGTTCAAACAAGTGGATGGTGTGGGCGTGCAGCCGGTCGCCGGTCTCGCGCGGGGCCTTGCCTGCACAGGCGCGTGCGTGCGTACCTTCGAGGATGATGCCCAGCTTGTAGCAAGCGAGCACCGCATACCAATCAAAGTCCGCCAAATCGCGACCAGTCAGTTCGGCATAATGGGTGACCAGTTCGTCGGGCGATGCAAAACCCTCCCAAGGCCTGATCGCTACATCGGTTGCGTGCGGATTGTCATTTTCGGGCCATGTCGCGACCAGCCAGCCAAGGTCGAGCAGAGGATCACCCAAAGTGCACAATTCCCAATCGACCACCGCCGCCAGTTCGCCGCTGTCGTTGCGGAACAGCACATTGGCGAAGTGGAAATCACCATGGATGATGCCAGGCTGAAAATTGGCAGGGCGATGTGCATCGAGCCATTTGCCGACCTTTTCAACGCCCGGGATCGCGTCGGGCCCGGTCCAGCCCGGCATTTCGGAATAGCTTGCCAACTGCGACGCCCAACGCCCGACCTGGCGTTCGATCCAGTTGTCGAGCTTGCCGAAACTCTCGAGTCCGACCGCGCGGTAATCGACCTTGCTTAGCGCAGCGATCGCCTCGACCATGGCAAGGCCCATGCGATGCCGGATGGATGCGTTGCCGGCATGCAAAGCGGGCAAGCCCTGGGTCGCGTTGAACCCTTCAATCGGCTCCATCAAATAAAAGGACGCCCCGATAACATCTTCTTCAGGGCAAGCGGCAATCAGTTCGGGATGCGGAACCGCGCTACCCTTGAGTGCGGCAAGCGCGCGCGCTTCGCGGCGCATCGTCTCGTTCGAATTTGCCCGCAAAACGGGTGGCGGGCGGCGCAAGACATAGCTGCAGCCAGACCGGCTGAACCGCAACAAAATGTTCTGTGTGCCGCCCGCCAATGTGATGGCATCAGCAATGGGCCCCTCTCCAAGCCCCTGCCGGTCCATCCACTGTTCAAGCGCTGCAAGATCGACCCCGTCGATCATAGTTCCAGCGAATCCTCTCCATTATTATCCAATTGGATAATGCAGTTGACGTAAATATGAGTCAAGCCTAGGTTCTGACGATGGCAAATCCCGCCCCGAAAGTGCGATCTGATGCCGCGGAGCATCTAAAAGCAGTGGCCTTGCGCCTGTTTGCCGAGCGCGGGATTGATGGCGTAACCGTGCGCCAGATTGCCGAGGCGGCGGGCCAGAAAAATCACGCTGTTGTGGGTTATTATTTCGGCTCGAAAGAGGCCTTGGTGCGCGAACTCATCGTCGATGGTGCCCGCGCGATCGACATACGCCGCAATGCCTGGCTCGATTCATGCGAAGCCAAAGGCGGGCCACACACCGTTGCCGAGGTGATCGAAGGGATGATCGAAACCTCGCTCGATCCCGACGCAAGCCCAGGAGACGAGAGCTTCAACCGCTTCTTCACACTGCTTGGTCTGTCGCACCGCGCCTTTTTCATGGAAGCATTGGAAGGGCGCTGGAATACCGGATACCAGCGTTGCCTGGATCATTTGCGCCGGCTGATGCCCGAAATGCCCGCGGCGAAAAAGAATGAGCGTTTCGTTTTCCTCGGATCGACTTTGGGTGCCGTTCTGGCCTCGCGCGAAAGCGAACTGTCGGATAAATCGCGTCCGCACCACATGTGGCAATCGGGCGCGACACTGAAACATGCGGCCAAGGTTATCGCCGCAATGATTGAGGCGCCATTTCGCTAAAGCGAATGTTGGCGGCATATTTCAGTTAAGTGGCGGTGGGAAGGCGACTCGCATCCAACCTTCTCTGCAACATAATTTATGGATTACAATCTCACCAAGGCGCGTCCGATACCCCAGCGGTCGAGCCAAATTCTTGCGACGTCTCGGGCAGGCTGAATATTACGTAGCGCGCCGA
>JALREL010000169.1 GCA_023262005.1 Sphingorhabdus sp.
CGGTCACAGTCTCAACGCTGGTAGACGTGTAGGGTATGACAAGAACGGGGCCGACAATCACCTGCGGGCCACCCCATCCCGCGGCGATAGACGCGCGTGCCGTTGCCGCTTGCGACTGCCGATCCGATGAAAGCGCGTACACCATCAGCAACGGGATGACCAAAACGGCAGCAACCAAACCTGCGAAGAGAAGTTTGAATCCCGGTGATCGTTCGACTGCCATCGCACTGCTCCTCTTCCACTCGCTTTGTCGATAGAAATGCACGCTTCAACTGCGCCGCTTTACCTGAACGCCGAGTGAATGTCGTTCAGCGCGTCGTGCTGAGCAGGAACCAGAGCGCCACCCCTGCGATCAACAACGCACAGATACGTCGAAAAAGCGCCTCATGCCCATTGCGCCCGAACCAGTTTTGCGAACGAGCTGACAACAGCGCGAGTATCAGATGCACGCTAGTGGCCACTGCAACATAGGTAGCTGACAGCAGCAAAGTCTGCGGCATTATCGATTGTTTGCTGTCCACATAGTTGGGCAATATTGCGATGAAAAAAAGTGCCGCCTTTGGATTGAGCAGGTTCAGCATCAATCCATGCCGGAACCAGCGAACATTACCATTATGGGCATGTTCGGGCGAGACATCACCTGTCCCAGTCCACGCTTCCCACGCGAGCCACAGTAAATAGGCTGCACCCGCATAGCGAAGGACGGCAAACAGCTCTGGAGAAGCTTGCGCCAGTTCAGCCAGCCCCAAAGCCGCCAACGCGGCAACAATCGCAAGCCCCAATGCAATGCCCGCTGTTGCTGAAAGCGCAGCCCGTCTGCCCGATGCGGCACCGGTCAATGCCAACCATGCCATGTTTGGCCCCGGAGTCAGTTCGATCAGGATCGCCGTCAGCAGGAAGGGCAGGAAGTTTTCGGTCAGCATCCGCCTTCCCTATGGCAGCCAAGTCGGGCGCTGTCGATTGCTGCTTGGCAACCCAGCTGTACCGTGACTAGATGGTTTGGATGACCCATTATTCAATCCTTGATCTCGTGCCAGTTGTTGAAGGCGGATCGGTGGCGCAAGCGCTTGCGAACGCAGCCGATCTGGCGGCCCATGCCGAAGCTTTAGGCTTCACACGCTATTGGGTTGCCGAGCATCACGGAATGAAGGGCATCGCCAGCGCTGCGACATCTGTGGTGATCGGCCACATCGCGGCTGCAACCAAGACCATCCGTATTGGTGCTGGCGGCATCATGCTGCCAAACCATGCGCCACTCGTCATCGCGGAGCAATTCGGCACCCTAGATGCGCTCTATCCGGGACGGATCGACTTGGGTCTTGGCCGTGCACCGGGCAGCGACCAACGCGTTGCCAATGCTATCCGCCGTACGCTCGACAGTGATCCAAACGCATTTGTTCGCGACATAGTCGAACTGCAAAGCTATTTTGCCGATGATGGCCGCACCGGCATCAGCGCCACCCCGGGCGCGGGCGCGGATGTGCAACTCTATATCTTGGGCAGCAGCCTATATGGTGCGCAGGTCGCCGCCTTACTCGGGCTGCCTTATGCCTTTGCCAGCCATTTTGCGCCGCAACTGCTCGATGAAGCACTGCACGTCTATCGCAGCAGTTTCAAACCATCCGAATTTCTCGACAAACCACACGCCACGGCGGCGATGAACGTGATTGCTGCAGACAGCGATGCCGAAGCCGAATTTTTGGCAAGTTCCATCCAGCAAAGCTTCGTTGGCCTGCGCACTGGCAATCCGCGCCAGATGCAACCCCCGGTTGAAGGCTATAAAGCCAGCCTGCCGCCGCATATCGCTGCGATGCTCGACGAGGTGCTTTCCTGCAGCGCCATCGGCGCAGCCGAAACAATTCGGGACGGCATTTCAAATTTCATCGAACGCACACACGCGGACGAAATCATCGTCTCCTGCTCGGTCTATTCGCATGAAATGCGCAAGCGCAGCCTGGACCTTACGGCCCAGGCCTTCAAATCGCTTTAGTAAACGCGCGCCTTGGGTTTGATATACTCGACCTCGTCGGTTAGCGTGTAATCGTGCACCGGACGATAATCGAGGGTGACCTTACCACCCTTGCCGCCCCAGCCTTCGAACCATGAAACAGTGTGTTTCATCCAGTTCTTGTCGTCGCGATCAGGGAAATCCTCATGCGCGTGCGCGCCGCGGCTTTCCTTGCGCGCATTGGCGCCTTCGATGGTGCAGATCGCCTGGCTCATCAAATTGTCGAGTTCGAGCGTCTCGATAAGGTCGGTGTTCCAGATCATGCTGCGGTCGTTGACCGAGATGTCCTGCATCCGCTGGTTCACCTTCTGCATCAGTTCGCAACCCTCAGCGAGAAGTGCGCTGTCGCGGAAGACCGCAGCATGCTTCTGCATCGTCTGTTGCATCTCGAGACGCACGGCAGCCGTCGGTGATCCACCCTTTGCATTGCGATAATGGTCGACACGCGCCAGCGCGAGATCAGCCGAATCCTTTGGCAGCGCCTTTTGCGCCGCGTTGGGCTTCAGCGTTTCCTTGAGGTGCAGGCCGGTTGCGCGGCCGAACACGACAAGGTCGATCAGCGAGTTGGAGCCAAGGCGGTTAGCACCATGGACCGAGACGCAAGCCGCTTCACCAACCGCATAGAGGCCGGGGACCACAACTTCCGGATCATCACCCTTTTTGGTGACGACCTGGCCATGATAATTACACGGAATGCCGCCCATATTGTAGTGGACCGTCGGGCAGACAGGCAG
>JALREL010000095.1 GCA_023262005.1 Sphingorhabdus sp.
TTTCATGGTCGGCCGCATGGCGCGCATACACCAGCAAGGCCAGGCCCAAGAGCGCCAATTCCAGCCCGGCGAAGTACAGGACCGGCACCGCGCCGAACCAGGCAAAGACCACCGCGATCGACAAGGAAACCAAACAAATGGCGCAATATGATGTGAACCCGCTTGAAGATGGCTCACTCGGCAAATGGCAACTGGTTCATTTCAATATCAGCCAGTTGACGATGGATGCGGTGAAGCCATTTGGCCTCGGCAACAAGGAAGCCCTGCGCTGCAAGAATATGTGGACGCTGGGCCTTGCGCTATGGATGTTCGATCGTGATCGCGAGCCGATTATCCAGTGGCTCAAGGACAAGTTTGCGAAGAACCCGGTCCTGGCCGACGCCAATATTGCCGCACTCAATGCTGGCCATGCTTATGGTGAAACAGCAGAAATCGGAAATCCCGGTGCCGTCGCCATTCCGCGCAAGCATGTTGATGCGGCTCCTGCCGAGCCGGGCCTGTATCGCACCATAAATGGTGCCGACGCTGCAGCCATGGGTCTTGTCGCTGGATGCCAGCTTGCTGGTGTGAAGATGTTCTTCGGTGGCTATCCGATCACGCCTGCCAGCTCGATCTTGCACGCCCTCGCGCGGTTCAAGGAATATGGAGTAACCACCTTCCAGGCGGAAGACGAAATTGCGGCCATCGCCTCGGCTATTGGTGCATCTTATGCCGGGCAGCTTGGCGTTACTTCATCGTCGGGCCCCGGCATTGCGCTCAAGACCGAAGCCATCGGGCTTGCTGTGATGACCGAGTTGCCGCTTGTGATCGTCAATTCGCAGCGCGGCGGCCCTTCGACCGGCCTTCCGACCAAGACCGAACAGTCTGACCTTTACCAAGCGGTCTACGGCCGCAATGGCGATACGCCGTTGCCGGTTATCGCTGCTCGCTCGCCGGGAGACGTGTTCGATTGCGCGATCGAGGCTGTGCGCATTGCAACCCAGTTCATGACCCCGGTCATCCTGCTCACCGATGGCTATATCGCCAATGCGGCAGAGCCTTGGAAGGTTCCGGATATGAGCAGCTACAAGCCGTTCCCGGTCAGCTTCCTCGATCATGTGCCCGAAGGCGGGTTCAAGCCTTATGGCCGCGACAACAAGCTCGCCCGTCCTTGGGTGAAGCCCGGAACGCCAGGCTTGCTGCATCGCATCGGCGGTATCGAGAAGGAGGTCGATACCGGCCACCTCAACTACTCGCCTGCCAACCACCAGGCGATGACCGATATCCGCAAGGGCAAGGTCGATGGTATTGCCGCGCATATTCCGGCGCAGGATGTCTGCCTTGGTACCGAAGGCGGCAAATTGGCAGTTGTCGGTTGGGGCTCAACCTTTGGCCCGATCCATCAGGCGGTCCGTCGCGCACGCGCAAAGGGGCAAGATGTCAGCCACATCCACGTCCGCCATATATGGCCGATGCCGACCAATCTGGGCGACTTGCTGCGCAAATTTGACAAGGTAATCGTGCCTGAAATGAACACCGGTCAGTTCAAGACGGTGCTGCGCGATCAATATCTGATCGACGCCAAGCCGCTAAACAAGGTTTCGGGCCAGCCCTTCCGCATCCACGAAATTGAAGCCGCCATTGAGGAGGCACTCGCATGAACGACATGACCCCCATCCAGAAATCGTCGCCCAAGGATTGGGAGACCGATCAAGAAGTCCGCTGGTGCCCGGGTTGCGGAGACTATGCGATCCTGAAGGCCGTGCAGCGCACCATGCCCGAACTGGGCCGCAAGCCTGAGGATACGGTTTTCATCAGCGGCATCGGCTGCTCGTCTCGCTTCCCATATTATATGGAAACCTATGGCTTCCACACCATCCACGGCCGAGCACCGGCAGTGGCAACGGGCGTAAAGCTCGCCAATCCCGACCTCGACGTCTGGATCATTACGGGTGATGGTGACGCGCTGTCGATCGGCGGCAACCATACGATGCACCTTCTGCGCCGCAATCTTGATTGCCAGATCCTGCTGTTCAACAACGAAATTTACGGTCTTACCAAGGGCCAATATTCGCCCACCAGCCGTGTCGGCACCAAATCACCGTCGACGCCGTTCGGATCGGTTGATCGCCCGGCAACACCTTGTGCCTTTGCGCTGGGTTCCGGCGCGCGTTTTGTTGCGCGCGGATTTGACGTGTCAAAGCATCTGCCCGACGTTCTCAAGGCCGCGCACGCGCACAAGGGTGCGGCCTTTGTTGAAATCTTCCAGAACTGCATCGTTTACAACAAGGATGTGTTTGAGGATTTCGCAGCCCCCAAGGGTGCAGAGGCCCGCCAGCTCTGGCTGCAGGATGGCCAGCCCATGCTGTTTGATGACGGCAATAAGGGTATCGCGATGGACATGGATACGCTGACCTTGAAAGTCGTCGATGTCGCCAATGGTGATTGGCAGTCTGCGGGCGTCATCGTCCACAATGCGAAGAACCGCGCGCTCGCGCACATGTTGGTGGAAATGCCATTTGGCGAGTTCCCGATGGCGCTCGGCGTGCTCTACGACGATCCACGCCCGACCTATGACAGCGCGGTGGTCGAGCAGAATGCCAAATTGTCAGAAGGCAAGACGCCCGATTTGCAGGCCCTGATCAGCAAAGGCCAGACCTGGACGGTCGACTGACACATTGGTGCATTTGCTTAAGTGCAGATGGCTGCGTAACCGGTTAACTGTGTCAGATGGATAATCTGACACACAGCCTTGCTGGCGCGGTGCTTGGCCAAATGGGGCTGAAGCGCAAGACCGGCTTGGCGATGCCGACATTGGTGATTGCGGCGAATTTGCCCGATATCGACGCGGTAGCTGTATTGCTCGGTGGGCATCAGCATCTGGCGTTGCGGCGCGGCATAACCCATGGCCCGATTGCCATGCTGGTGCTGCCCATCATCCTGTGGGCATTGATGCTGTGGTTTGACCGTTGGCAGGATCGCCGCGACAAGCGGCCAGCTAACAGGCTTCCGGTTCACGCAGGTTGGCTTTTGGCCTTGGCCTATATCGGAACGCTCAGCCACCCCGCGCTCGATTGGCTCAACAATTATGGCATCCGTTTGCTCGAGCCTTTTTCGAGCCAATGGTTTTATGGCGACACGCTGTTCATCATCGATATCTGGGTCTGGATCGCACTAATCGCGGGCGTATGGATTTCGCGCCGACGTGAAAAGGCAGGCAGGGCTGACTGGCGAAAGCCTGCCACCGTCGCTTTCACTGCAATATTCATATACATCGCTGCGAACGGATTGCTGTCGGTTCATGCCGAGAAAGAGGCAACGAAGCTATTGGTCGCGCGGCACGATACAGCTGATGAAAACTATCAGCCGCTGGTGGTTGCCAATGCCGTGCCCATCGAATTCTGGCGCCGCGAGATTGCATGGCGCGACGCGCTCAAAATGGGCGAGGGCAATTATATATTGGGTAAGGGCGCAACGTTGTCACCCGAGGCGCAAAGGCACCGGATGGACAAGCTTTCTACTGAGCCCCGGATTGCGGCGGCAGATCGCGAAGCACGCGATTTCCTGTTTTGGGCACGCATGCCCTTTGCCGAAACGGACAAGGATGGAAAGGTCATCATTCGTGATCAACGCTTCGACAGTCGGGTGGTTCGAAACAATTTCGAGGTGTTGATTACCCCGAGGGACTAATCCCTACGCACTAAGCCCGTATCCGGATTTGAAGTCCGTGGCTGTAAAGGCCGCGCATGACATCAATTGTCTGGTTCCGAAGAGATTTGCGGTTGGAAGACCAAGCTGCCCTGCTCGCTGCAGTCGGGCGGGGCAGGCCTATTACGCCTGTCTATATACTTGACGACGAAACCCCGAAGCACCGCCAAATGGGGGGTGCTTCGCGCTGGTGGCTCCACCACAGCCTAAAGTCGCTCGATGCCGCTTTGCGCGCGCGCGGATCTCGCCTGATTTTGCGCAAGGGCCCTGCGGCGCAGGTGTTGGCGCAACTCGCACGCGAAGTGAGCGCTTCGGCTATTCATTGCTTGCGTCATTATGAGCCTTGGTGGCGCAATGCCGAACGTTCGCTTCAGGAAATCCTTCCCGTCGGCACTTCGCTGATCCGGCATGAAGGGCTGTATCTGATGCCGCCTGGCAGTGTGAAGACCGGCAGCGGCGGGCAGTTCAAAATCTACACGCCCTTTTGGCGTGCCCTCTCACAACATATGCCCCCGCCGCCGCCGCGTGCAGCACCCACGCACATTCCGGCGCCCGAAGCATGGCCAGGTAGCGACAATCTCGATGATTGGAAGTTGCTGCCATCCCAGCCGGATTGGTCAGGTGGAATGCAGGCATTCTGGAAACCGGGAGAAGAGGGGGCGAAGGAAAGGCTTGAAGCGTTTTTGCCCAAGGCGGGGCGTTATCAGGAAAAGCGGAACCTGCCGTCGATCCCTGGTACCAGCTTCCTGTCGCCCCATTTGCATTTCGGGGAAGTTTCGCCGGCGCGTCTCTGGCATGCGGCGATGGATGCAGGGGGATCGGTCGAAACCTATCTCAAAGAACTGGTCTGGCGCGATTATGCCGCCAATATAATCCTGCAGTTTCCGGATTATGGAGCGCGCAACGCACGCGGTTCGTTCGATCATTTTCCATGGCGCAATATGTCCGACGAAAATGTTCGCCGCGATTTCCGTTTATGGACCAAAGGGCAAACAGGCTATCCGATAGTTGACGCAGGGATGCGCGAATTGTGGGCAACCGGTTGGATGCACAATCGCGTGCGCATGATTGCCGCGTCATTCCTGATCAAGCATCTGTTGATTGACTGGGTCGAGGGTGAGAAGTGGTTCTGGGATACGCTGGTTGACGCAGATTATGCCTCTAACGCCGTGAACTGGCAGTGGACTGCAGGTAGCGGCGTCGACAGCAACATGTTCGTTCGGATCATGGCGCCGTTGTCGCAATCAGAAAAATTCGATGCCGGTGCCTATATCCGGCAATGGGTACCCGAACTGGCCCATCTTTCGGACCCATATATCCATGATCCGGAAGAATTCGGAATGCGGCCAGCCGCTTATCCTTCAAAGATCATTGGCCATAAAGCCGCGCGCGAACGTGCGTTGGCGGCTTATGCGATGATCAAGGAAAGCGGATCAGTCGACAATGAGGCGGTAGCCGGTCTCGAAGCCGCCGAGTAACAGCTGGGCGATCGCTTCGCCGACGACAGACGGTTCCTTCAGAGTGTTTGGATCTTCACCCGGATAGGCCTTGGCGCGCATAGCAGTTCGGGTCTTTGCCGGGTCGACAATGGCCACGCGCACGGACGAAAGGTTCTGCACTTCCTCGGCATAGCTGAGCGCGAGGTTCTCAAGCGCAGCTTTCGATGCGCCATAGGCGCCCCAATATGCTCGCGGCTTTTGCCCGACACTGCTCGTCAACACCACAACCCGTCCGGCATCGCTGGCGCGCAATAGGCCATCAAATGCAGCAATCAAAGCCTGCTGGGCGAGCAGGTTCAGGGTCAGCACACGATTGAATTCGGCTGCATCGATGACGGGAACGGGTGAAAGCGTTCCAAGTATAGCGGCATTGAGTACAAGAATATCCAACTTGCCCCAACGTTCGCGCACTGCAGCGGCAAGCCTTTCATTGTTACCAGCCTCAGTCAAATCCATGGGAGCGATGGTTGCGCTTCCGCCCGCGTCGAAAATCCGCTGTTCAACGGCTTCAAGATCTTTGGCATTCCGCGCCGTCAAAATGACATGTACGCCCTCTGCAGCCAATCGCTCGGCGGTCGCCGCACCGATGCCGCGGCTTGCGCCGGTTACCAGCGCTATTCGTCCCTGCAATGCACCCATGGTCTAGCCAACCACTCGCAGCTTCAACTGCCCGGGGGAGCTGTGCTCGTCAAAATCGGTCAGCTTTGTTGGATAATCGCCGGTGAAGCATGCGTCGCAATAGCGTGGGCAGGCCGGATCGCGCTGCGCTTCTCCAAGCGCGCGATAGAGTCCTTCTATGGTCAGGAAGGCAAGGCTATCGGCATGAATGAATTCGCACATTTCGGCGATGTTCATGCGGCTCGCGAGCAGCTTTTCCCGCTCCGGAGTGTCTACCCCATAGAAGCAGCTGTTGGTCGTAGGCGGACTGGCGATGCGCATATGCACTTCAGCGGCGCCCGCTTCGCGCATCATCTGCACGATTTTGAGGCTGGTCGTGCCGCGCACGATCGAATCGTCGATCAGGACAATGCGCTTGCCTGCCACCAGATTGCGGTTGGCATTATGTTTGAGCTTCACACCCAGGTGGCGCACGCCATCGCCGGGTTGAATGAAGGTACGCCCGACATAGTGCGAGCGTATAATACCAAGTTCAAACGGAATGCCCGATGCCTCTGCATAACCGATGGCTGCCGGTGTGCCGCTATCGGGTACCGGGATGACATAGTCTGCATCAACACCATTTTCCCGGGCGAGTTCGGCACCGATAGCCTTGCGCACCGAATAGACGCTGCTGCCATCAACGATCGAATCCGGTCGCGAGAAATAGACATGCTCGAAAATGCATGGCCGTGGATTTGCCGGGAAAAAGGGCTTGTGCGAACCGATTGCGCCTTCGCGAACAACAACGATTTCACCGGGTTCGATGCTGCGGATGAAATCGGCGCCGACAATATCGAGCGCGACGGTTTCCGAAGCAAATATGATCGTTTCACCCAAACGACCCATTACCAGCGGACGAATGCCAAGCGGGTCGCGACACGCAATCATGCCTTCGGGCGTCATGCAAATCAGCGAATAGGCACCCTCGACCTGTTTCAACGCATCAATCAGCCGGTCAAGCAGGCTCTTCTGCGAGGAGGTTGCGACAAGATGGATGATGACTTCGGTGTCCGAAGTTGATTGAAAGATCGAACCGCGGCGTACCAATTCACGGCGCAAGTGAACGGCATTTGAAATATTGCCGTTATGGGCGACCGCGAATCCGCCAGTCGCCAGATCGGCGTAAAGCGGCTGCACATTGCGCAGCGAGGTTTCGCCGGTGGTCGAATAGCGCACATGCCCGGCCGCGATCGTGCCGGGCAAGCCGCGGATGACATCTTCACGGTCAAAATTGCCGGCGACATGGCCCATTGCGCGGTGCGTGTGGAATTCGCTGCCGTCAAAGCTGGTTATCCCGGCCGCTTCTTGACCGCGGTGCTGCAATGCGTGAAGGCCCAGCGCAACCATCGCGGAAGCGCCTTCGGCATTGTAAACGCCAAAGATACCGCATTCCTCGCGCAGCTTGTCGTCATCGAAGGGATTGGTGGTGAGCATGTCCAAAGCGAATCCCGATTGCTGAAATTTGCGCTGCATATAGGTATGCAAGGCCGCAATGTCTCCCCCCTTGTAACGCATACTATCCCAAAAAGCGCCTGCTACGACCGATTGCCAGCCCCCTTGGCGTCGGCTAGGCAAAGATCATGGCAGACGATCGCGAAACCGGGCTTGCGCTCAATCCGAAATTTGATGCGAATGGACTGATGACCGCCGTTGTGGTTGATGAGGCCGACGGCGCGGTGTTGATGGTCGGTCATATGAACCGTGAAGCACTTGATATCACCCGCCAAAGCGGGAAGGTGACCTTCTACTCGAGAAGCCGTGCGAAGCTGTGGACCAAAGGTGAGAGTAGCGGAAACTTCCTGCATCTTGTCGAAATGCGGGTCGATTGCGATCAGGATGCGCTGCTGGTGATAGCACGTCCGGATGGCCCTACATGCCACACAGGCGAACGAAGCTGTTTTTACCGGCGAGTCACTGACCAAGGGCTCGAGCGGTTGTGAAACTAGGTTTGTCAGCGGTGGCTCTGGTGGTCATGCTGACGCTGGCCGGATGCGATACCAAGGATACCAAAGCATCCGGAGATCCGGATAGTGCGGGTGCTGCGCTTGATAAACTCGCCATCGAAAAAGGTCTGATACCTGATGGCCGATCGCTAACTTTTGAAGGTCGCTTTGAAGCACAAAGTGAATTGGGGACCGACAAATTCTGCGCCGTTTCGAACGGTGGATCAGATTATCGCGTGGGTTTCCTCTCGGTGTACGGACCGGAAAGCAAATGCGAAGCTAAGGGAAGTGCTCAGCAAGAAGGCGATGCAATCCGCATCAAACTGGAAGGTAAGGGCGCCTGTTCCATCACTGCCAGCTATGATGGAATAATCCTGCGCTTTCCCGGTAACGTCCCCGAAGGTTGTGCGACCTATTGTTCCAAGAATGCCAGCATGAGCGGAACACGCTATTATTTTGTCGAGCCCGGCGCAGATGCAGCAAAGCGGACCTTGGGCCGCGAACTCGACAGGCTTTGCGCCTAGTTACGGCGCAATAATCAGGCAGCCTTGGCCGGCGACGGCACTTTTGACTTTTGTGCACATGGCCTCTGCATCGCTGCGGTTTGCAAATGGTCCGGCTTGCAAACGCGACAGGTTGCCAGCAGGAACCAGCGAGTAAGTCGCCACGGTTAAGCCGTCGACTTTTTGCTGCAAACTGGCCCACAGCTTTTTGGCATTCGCCTCACTGCCAAATGCACCCAGTTGGATACGCCAACTGCCCGCGACAGCCGCGGGTTTCTTGGCCGTTTTTGCAGGTTCAGGCTGCGTTGTTTTGCCGTTCAAAGCTGGAATGGTGCCGGGAAAGCCGGGTTCGACAGCCTTCGTCGTTTTTGAAGGCGGCACGTCGATCGGTTTTGCTACCGCAACTGGTGCCTTGGTGTTGATTGGAAAGCCCGTTACCTGCGCGGCTCGCTTTTGTGCCGTTGCTGTTTCAATTTCCCCAGCCAGTGCGACGCCCTTTTGGCGTTGTTCCAGCGGGATATATTTGTCCATTTCGGCAAGGTTGCGGCTTGCAGGGGCAAGTCCAGCTGCCGATGCGCGCGTCATCAATGCATAGGCACGAACCCAATCCTTTTGGATGTTCACACCGTTAAACAATTCAGTGGCCAGCAGATATTGTGCCCTTGGCTCTCCTCGTGCTGACGAAGCCTGCAGCAGCGGCAGCGCTTCCTTGATGCGACCTTGGTAATGCAACAGGTGCCCCAAGCTGTCTGCGGCTTGCAGGTGCCCTTGGTTGGCTGCGCGTTGATACCATTGCTCCGCCATTTTCAAATCCTGTTTGACGCCGCGGCCGAGTTTATAGGCTTGTGCGAGATTGAACTGCGCATCCGGGTCGCCTTTTTTGGCGGGTTCGCGCCATTCATTTACGGCTTTCGCATATTCGCCGCCTGACCATGCATCCACGCCTGCTTTCACATCTGCGACAGCGGGCCCGGCAAGCAAAGACATGCTGGTTACAAATAATGTTAAAGGCAAAGCCCGGTTCGGCATGGTCCACTCCGATCAGTATTTCGGCACCGGATAGTCGATGTCTGCTGATATTTGGTAAATTTGCAAGGTGAACGGCTTAACCTTTTACATGCATTAACGTTGAGTGATGCATCTGAGAGTTTTCACAGGCTGTCTGCTGACTGACTATTTTCAAGCCTGGAAAGGCGATGTCAGCGTTAACCGATTTTTAGGTGTGTTCTGTCACATCCTCTCCAAACAGCTTGCAAAAGGGGAATAATGTGAGGGTTCTCGCATTGGCATCGCAAAAAGGCGGATCGGGCAAAACGACATTGTCCGGCCATCTTGCAGTACAGGCACAATTGGCGGGCGCTGGCCCTGTCGTCCTCATCGATATCGACCCGCAAGGTTCGCTGGCGGACTGGTGGAACGAACGAGACGCTGATTTGCCAGCATTTGCGCAGACGACCGTAGCCCGCCTTGCGTCGGACCTGGCCGTCCTTCGTCAGCAAGGCTTCAAGCTGGCTGTCATCGACACGCCGCCGGCGATCACCATGGCTATCCAGAGCGTGATTTCGGTGGCCGAACTGATCGTCGTTCCGACCCGTCCCAGCCCGCACGACCTTCGTGCTGTTGGTGCGACAGTTGACCTTTGCGAGCGCGCCGGCAAGCCGTTGATCTTTGTCGTCAACGCGGCGACCCCCAAAGCGAAAATCACATCGGAGGCTGCGGTCGCGCTGTCACAGCATGGTACTGTCGCTCCAATAACGCTGCATCATCGCACCGACTTTGCTGCTTCGATGATCGATGGTCGCACAGTGATGGAGGTGGATCCGCAAGGCCGCTCCGCCGAAGAAGTGCGCCAGCTTTGGTCCTATATCTCGGACCGTTTGGAAAAGAATTTCCGCCGCACGGTGTTCAGCGCACCCGCAGCCACCAACCCGCAGGTAGCACAGGCCCGTCCGATGGGCGGTTTTGGCCGCCGGGTCATCGGTTAATCAGGATTGGGGGCTATGAACATGAGCGAACCCAAACCGATAGCATCACTCTCCTCGGGCCTGCTGGCTCGAAAAGGTGCTGCACGCCCGGCCATGCGCCGTCCGGTGATCCAGAATAGCGGCGTCGCGGCGACCGCGGTACAGGATGACTTGGGCTGGAACGACATGGGTTATGATGTCGATCCCGATCCGACCACGCCGATGGATTATGAGCATGACCACGGATACAATCCGCTGGCCAATGCCGTCCCGGAAGTGAAGCCTGAGGTCAAGCAACAGCAGGAACGCATCGCAGAGCAACTGCAGGTGCAGGCCGAAGAGCTTGGCGTTGGTGGTTTTGACGAACCTGTCTCGCAAGTCGTGCCCATCATTGCCACTCGTCCCGTTGCCGCCAAAGCCCCGATTGTTCGGGAACGCGCAGCACCAGGAAGCAAAGGTAAATCTGCCTTCACGCTTCGCCTTGATGCAGACCGTCACCTCAAGCTTCGGCTTGCCTGTGCGGTCAGTAACAAGTCTGCCCAGCAACTCGTCACCGCAGCGCTCGATGCCTTCATCGAAGCGATGCCCGAAATTTCCTCGCTGGCGGCGCAAGTCCCCGGCAAGAAAACGGCCTGACATGCCAACCCTAACCAAGTTTGAGGTAAAGTCATGAAGAACAAGACTCTCGTAAAACTGGCATTATCGACCGCTGTGGTCGGGTTCACTGCCATGGGCGGGGCTGGCGTTGTCGCATCGAGCGCGGCCACGCATGCATCGGTGGATGTGCAAGCCAAAAAGGCACTTGGTTGGGCCAAGAAGGCGGAGAAGCTCTATGCCAAAGGCAAGATCGACAAGGCGTTAGGATATGCCGAGGCTGCTGTTGGAGGTGACCCCACTAACACGCAATACCGTGCGTTGCTTGCACGCATCTACATGGCGCAGGGGCGCTTTGTCGCTGCGGAGCGTACCTTCATGGACGTCATGGAACTTGGCCAAGTCGATGCCCGCGGCGTAATCGGCACTGCTCTTGCGCGGATCGCACAGGGTAAGGTGGAATCGGCTGTTTCGCTGGTTGACGCTAATCGCTCGATCCTCCCGGCGAGCGATTATGGTCTTGCTTTGGCACTGGCTGGCGACAGCAAGCGCTCGGTCGATATACTTGTTGAAGCCATTCGCGCCGACAATGCAACCGCTCGTACGCGCCAGAACCTCGCGCTTGCATATGCCCTTGATGGCCGCTGGCGCGAAGCGCGCATCATGGCGGTTCAGGATATGCCGCAGGAACGTGTTGATGCGCGCATCGTTGAGTGGGCGCAATATGCACGCCCGGGTGCTTACCAGACCCGCGTTGCTGGCCTGTTGAACGTCACGCCGCGCACTGATTCTGGCCAGCCGGTCCATCTTGCCCTTGGCAATACCAATGCGACTCCGGCCATGGCGGCGGTTGAAGCTCCGGCTCCGGTTGCCATCGCTGCTGCCGAACCCGCAGCGGAGTTTGCGGCAGTTGACCCGACTCCGGTTGCCATCGCTTCTGCCGAACCTGCGGCGGAACTGGCGGCCGTAGGCCCGGCACCGGTTGCAGCGGGCTATGAAGAAGCCGACGTCCGCATCGCTGCTGCAGTTGCTTCGGTTTCGGAAGAAGAGGCGCCTTTGATCAAGGCGCCCGAAGGCCCGGCAAAAGCAGAAGAGTCGGCTCCGGCCGCTAAACCGGTGAAGCTTGCTCTTGCGGATACACGTGCACCGGCAGCGCCAGCCGCTGGGAAGTACCTTGTGCAGCTTGGCGCCTTCTCATCCTCGGGCAACGCCCAGAGGGCTTGGGCGCATTATAGTCGCAAGCACAAGATCCTGGGTGACTTTACCTCGTCAAGCTCAACCGTAAATATCAAAGGGCGGACGCTGACACGCCTCGCCGCTTCGGGATTTGGCAATTACCAGGCCGCTGCTGCAGCCTGCAGCCAGATCAAGCGTGCAGGTGGCGACTGTCTGGTGAAGTCGGTGAACGGTGCCGCACCGGTTCGCATGGCTGCCAAACCGGCCCGCAAACCAGTCAAGATAGCTGCGCGATAAATTCCAAAACAATAACGGGTTGCGCAAAGGGCGGCGGATCAAATGATCTTGCCGCCCTTCATTATTTTGCGCACCCTGCCTTGAACGGGCAGCTTGTCGAAAGGTGTGTTTCCAGCAAGAGCCGCCATCTTGTCGCTGTCTACCTGCCAAGGGGCGTCACGATCGATGAAAATCAGATCGGCTTCGCGGCCGCTTTCGATGGCTCCTGCATTTACATTCAAGATGCGCGCCGGGTTTGTTGCAAGCAATTCGAAAAGCCGGCCAATCGAGATATGTCCGTCGCGCACAAGATTTAGCGATAGTGCCAGCAAGGTTTCTGCACCGGCCATCCCGGGTGCTGCATCGGCGAATGGAAGCCGCTTATCTTCGGGCCCGCGCGGATCGTGGCCGGAGGAGATTACGTCGATTGTTCCGTCTGCAACGGCAGCGATGCATGCCAACCGGTCTTCTTCGCTCCGCAAGGGCGGGGAAAGCCGAGCAAAGGTACGAAATCCCGTCAGTGCGGTATCAGAAAGGAACAGATGGGCAGGGGTGATGCCGCAGCTGATTTTCAGCCCGCGTTGCTTGGCAGCCCGAATGAGGTCGAGCCCTGCAGCAGTCGTAACCTGCCTGAAGTGAATATGCGCTCCGCTTTCTTCAGCAAGCGCCAGATCGCGCTGGATCGCGAGCGTTTCGACCGTCGGCGATGCGCTGGGCAGGCCCAGCAGCGTGGCATTAAGGCCTGTTGTCGCGACTGCATTGCCAGCCAAGCCTGCATCCTCGCTATGCACGAACAGCGGCATATCGAGCATGGCGCAGTAGCGCATCAGACGCAGCATAACGCCCGAATCGGCTATCCAAAGTCGACCGGTAGCTACTCCAAGCGCCCCGGCATCCTTCATCAACGCGATTTCGGACATATGCTGGCCGTCAAGATCCTTGGTCGCAGCCGCTAGCGGATGGACCCAGAAATCGGGTTTACCTTTACGACCGGCAAAGCGGATCGTCGCCGGGTCGTCGTGCACCGGTGATTGGTCGGGCATCAGGGCAGCGCGCGTAATGCCACCAAAGCGGAATGCGGGTTTGTCTGTTGCAAAAACGCCAAGATCGATGATGCCTGGTGCAACAATCAATCCTTCGGCATCGATGCGTTCGCCCAAGGGATCGGCCTTGCCAACCTGGCCAATCCGTTCGGCCGCGACATGCAGATGTGCGGTTTCGGGTTCCGATTTGCCGGGCAGGATGACTTGCCCGCCTAGGATGTTGGTGCCGCTCATGACCAGCCCTCCACTTTGCGGGCTCGTCGAGTCAAAATGTCAAGGCACGCCATGCGGACTGCGACCCCCATTTCGACCTGCTCGGTAATCGCAGATCGCTCGAGGTCGTCGGCGATGTGGCTGGCAATCTCGACCCCGCGGTTCATTGGCCCGGGATGCATTACGAGCGCCTCGGGTTTGGCAAGTTCTAGACGACGCGAGTCGAGCCCATAGAGGTGGAAGAATTCGCGGGGAGAAGGGATGAAATCCCCCTGCATCCGCTCATTCTGAAGGCGCAGCATCATTACCACATCGCTTCCGGGAAGTGCCGCGTCAAAGCTGTGGAAGGCCTCGACACCGAAACTTGAAATGCTTTCAGGCATCAGGGCAGGGGGCGCGACCACGCGCACCTGTGCACCCAGCGTTGTCAGGCTGATCATGTTGGATCGGGCCACGCGGCTGTGGAGGATGTCGCCGCAAATCGTGACGACCAGTCCATCAATCCTACCCTTGCGACGGCGGATGGTGAGGGCATCCAGCAGAGCCTGTGTGGGATGTTCATGCGTGCCATCACCGGCATTGAGCACCGGGCAATCGACCTTTTGCGAAATCAGGTCGACCGCGCCCGAACTGGCATGGCGGATGACGATGGCATCGGCACGCATGGCGTTGAGCGTCATCGCGGTATCGATCAGCGTTTCGCCCTTTTTGGTGCTCGACTGCGCGACATGCATGTTGACCACATCCGCACCGAGCCTTTTGCCGGCGATTTCGAATGAAAGCAGTGTGCGCGTGCTGTTTTCGAAAAAGGCGTTGATGATGGTCAGTCCGCGAAGCCTGTCATCATGCTTGGCAGCGCCGGATCGGTTGAGGGCGACCCATTGTTCGGCTTCGGCGAGAATGAACTCGATTTCCCAAGGTTGGAGCCCGGCAATGCCAAGGAGATGCCTGTGCGGGAAGGCGGCGGAACCTGCTGGAAAGCGGCCCGGTGAAGCGGTGGATGTCGATGTCATTAAAGCCAGTGCCTTAGGCGCGTTGTCGCAGACTATCAAGCCATCTGTTCAGGAGACCAATGCATCTATCGCGCCTTGCAGGATATGCGCTGCAGCGGCGCTATCGATCCGCTCTGCGCGTTTGGCACGGCTCAGATCGGCTTCGATCATCGCGCGTTCGGCGGCGGCGGTTGACCAGCGCTCATCCCACAACAGGATCGGCAACCCGAGATCATCAATATTACGTGCAAAAGCACGGCTCGATTGGCTGCGTGGGCTTTCACTGCCATCCATGTTGATGGGTAGCCCGATAACGATTCCGGCGGTCGGACGGGTGGCAAGGGCCGCTAGCAACCTTGCCTTATCCTTGGCGAATTTGCTGCGTACGATCAGTTCCGCTGGTGAGGCAAAGCTCCACCCAGCATCGCAAAAGGCGGTGCCGATTGTCTTGCTGCCGATATCAAGACCGATCAGGACGCCGCCATCAGGCAGTGCATCGCGAAACTCTGCGGCGCTGGTCGTGATCAACGCGCCAGGAATTTCTCGATCCTCCACAAGGCATCGGCGCGGACATTGGCCCAAAACAGCGGATAGTCGTAAACATGGTAATTGTTGCCGGGCAGCACATAAGGCCCCAATTTTGGCGGATCGCCGATAAGCAGAAACCCACGCTGGTCGCAGCGGGCAGGGACCGCCGCCTTGATGAGCTCACCCGTTGTCAGGTCGTCCGAAGGTTTCAAAGTACCAAGATTCGCAGCCATGTCGGCTTCCGGTTTTGCTCCGCCCGTCAGCGGGTTGGTGCACAGCATCTTGCTGTTCGCGCGCGTTTGGCCGTTGAAACCGGTGGTGCTGTCATAGATTTTCAGAATGCGGGTATATTCGGCTGGCTCGGCAAAGCTCTGCCACGCCAATATGCATCCTGTCTGGTCGGGCGACTTGCAAGCAGGAAAACCCATTTCTGGCAAGTCGGTTGCCTCGGAAATGGGCCAGCCCACAGCATAAACAGCAACTATCCGCTTGGCGATTGGCTTTCCGGCGACGCGGTCTTTTAGCAGGTGGGTCAGGTGCAGTGCACCCTGGCTGTGACCTGCGAGGATGATGGGCCGGTCTTTCTGGACCTTGGCGACAAAATCATCAAAGGCGAGGAGGATATCGCGATACGCAGCGTCAAGCGCCATCTGGCCTTCAGGCTTGTCAGTCAGGAAGGCTCCAATCGCGGCTTGTCGGTAACGCGGTGCCCAGATTTCACCCGATGCTGCAAATGGCGAGGCCAAGCCGCGGAGGAACATTTTCGCGCGTTCCTGCGAAAGTGCATCGTCGAGCGGAGCGTTCCAGTGGTTTTTCTCCATATAGGATGTGGGGTGAATGAAGAAGATCGCAGCTGGTCCGGGAACATCGATCGGCGGCGCACCCGCGGGTTGCCATTCGGTCACATTGTCTGCCCCATCACGTCCGCGTGCGAACCACATTTTGGGATCATCATAGATGTTGGTGGCGAACGCCTTTTGCGCTTCGAATTTCTTCGTCGGGACAAAGGCGTATTCGGTCAGTTCCTTTTCATAAATGCGCACGACAAAGCCGCCAGCGATCACGAGCATGATCAAGGCTGCGACGACATAAAGGAACTTGCGGGCCACTTTGAAAAAATCCGTTGTAACAAATTGCAGGGCGGCATTTAGCCCATTGGCGGAAAATAGCACCGGATATTTGAACGGGGGCTGAAAAGCACAGCTTTGGATGTTGATGCTGCGACTGCACAATGCTAGCGGCACCGGCATGTCAGTCGATAAAGATACCGTGAACAAGATCGCGCGGCTCTCCCGCATCGCGATCAGTGACGAAGAAGCCGACAAGATGGTCGGGGAGCTGAATGGCATCCTCGCCTGGGTCGAGCAATTGGGCGAGGTGGACGTGACCGGCGTCGAGCCGATGACCGCTGTAATCCCGAACCATCTGCGTCTGCGTGACGATGTCGTCACCGATGGTGATGTTCGCGAAAAGGTGCTCGCCAATGCGCCCGCTCGCGAAGGCAGTTTCTTTGGCGTGCCGAAGGTGATCGAATAATGGCCGACCTTACCAAATTGGGCGTAGCCGCCATCCGTTCAGGCGTTGCCTCTGGCGAATTTACCGCCGTTGAAGTGGCTGAAGCGTTCAACGCCAATGTTGCTGCAGCGAAGGCGCTCAACGCTTTCATAGTTGAAACTCCGGAAAAAGCGGTTGAGGCGGCCAAAGTGGTCGATGCCGACCGTGCAGCAGGTAAGCAGCTCGGAAAGATGGCTGGTGTGCCGATTGGCATGAAGGACCTGTTTGCGACCGAAGGCGTGCAAACCACTGCGGCAAGCCACATCCTCGAAGGTTTTGTGCCGACCTATGAATCGACCGTTTCGGCCAATTTGTGGAAGGCCGGGGCAGGGATGCTCGGCAAGCTGAACCTTGACCAGTTCGCCATGGGTTCGTCGAACGAAACCAGCTATTTCGGTAATGTCATTTCGCCTTGGCGTCGCAATAATGGTGACAACGCCGCACTTGCGCCGGGTGGTTCATCGGGCGGTTCGTCCTCTGCCATCGCGGCGCGGTTGTGCCCTGCTGCGACGGGTACC
>JALREL010000099.1 GCA_023262005.1 Sphingorhabdus sp.
CGCCAGCGCCACGAAGCGGCTCGCCGTATTCATCATGGGTACCAACGACATCGCCAAGGAAGTGCGCGCTGCCCATACCCCGATGCGGCTGCCCATGATCACCAGCCTTGGCCTGTGCCTGCTGGCGGCGCGCGCCTTCGATATCGGCGTAAACTTCGGTCGCCGAGAAGCTGGCTCCATTTTGGTAGCTTTCCAGTTTCGTCATGTTGATGCCGTTGGTCGCAAAGCCACCCATGGCTTTATAAAGAGCCGCAGGTATGTTCTTCACCTCGAAAATGAAGGTGGTCATCAACGTGCCATCGTCGGATGCATAAGTCGCTGGTTCGCGAGAGAGCACCACGAAACGGGTCGTGTTGCGATCATCATCCTCAATGCCTTCCTGGATCATCTCCAGGCCGTAGATGCTGGCGGCAATAGGCGGGGCGACCGCTGCGGCGCCTTCATCATCACTATCGGCGACATAGGCGGCAGCTGCGGCTGTATCGGCATAGGCAATAGGCGTTATGCCATGCGCCCGCAGATAATGGCGGCACTGGCCCAGCGCTTGCGGATGGCTCATCGCGGTGGTCAGCTTCGCATCGGCATGCTTTGCCATCAGGCAGTGACGAATGCGCATGAAATGCTCGCCAATGATCGACAACCCACTTTCGGGTAGCAGAAAATGGATGTCGGCCACGCGGCCATGCAATGAATTCTCGATAGGGATAACCGCACGTGCAGCACGGCCTTCCTTCACCGCATCGATTGCGTCCTCAAAGGAAAAGCATGGCAGCGGCAGGCAGTCCGGATCCACCTCAAGTGCCGCCAAATGCGAATTGGCCCCGGGCGCACCCTGAAAGGAAACCGCACGTGCGGGTTCGGCAGCGGCGGCTTTGCTCATTTCCTCGACGCGGGCGAGGGCGCTCTTTGGGAAGCTCTCCATATCGGGGCTGGCCGATAGGGCAGTCAAAAGGCGCGGGCAAGCAGGATTTGGGCTATTGCACCGCATTGCATAGCAAACTAGAGGAGCGAGGGGAATCAACCGGCACCGCGCATCCGTGCGGGCCACAGCGAATATTCAGGGCGTTTCATCATGGCAGATCGCAACAACACCATCGCAGGCTGGGCCTTGGCAGCGGGCATCGTCGCCCTTGGCTCAAGCATCGTTTTCGGCAAGATTTTCCATGGCGAAGTGCCTGGTGAAGGCAAGCAAGGCTATGTGATCCAAGGCGTTGAAAGCGGCGAAGGCGGTGGTGCTGCCGAAGTTCCGCTCGCAACCCTTCTTGCGACTGCTGATCCTGCGAAGGGTGAAGCTGTCTTTGCAAAGTGCAAGGCTTGCCACACCATCGAACAGGGCGGAGCCAATGGCGTTGGCCCGAATCTATGGGCATCCATGGGCAAGCCGCACGGCCATGTTCCAGGTTTCGCTTATTCTGATGCGCTCAAGAGCGTTCCGGGCAACTGGGATTGGGAAGGCATGGACAAATGGCTGGCCAACCCGAAAAAATATGCGCCGGGCACCAAGATGAGCTTTGCCGGCCTTGGCAATCCTGAAGAGCGCGCGGCACTGTTGCTTTACCTCAACTCGATGGGTTCAAACCTGCCGCTTCCGGCTGCACCTGCTGCTGAAGCCGCTCCCGCTGAAGGCGCCGCGCCTGCAGAAGATGGTGACGTCGCTGCAGCAGCTCCTGCCGATGCAGCCGCCAAGGAGGCTGCTGCCGCTCCGGCCAAGTAAGAGAAAGATCGAATAGATGCGCAAATTTCTCGTGATTGCACCCGCACTGTTTGTGCTCGCCGCCTGTGGCGGATCGAACGAAAGCGATTCGCCGGCTGCAGATACGGAAAGCGCAGCATCTACCGAGACTGCTTCGGCGCAGCCTGAAAAATCTGCCGGCGAAACGAGCTTCGCCAAATGTGCTGCCTGCCACAAAGTGGAAAAGGATGCGCCCAATGGCGTCGGACCCAACCTGCATGGCATTGTCGGCAAGGCTGTGGCTTCGGTTGATGGGTTCAACTATTCGCCGGCGATGAAGGCGAAAGGTGGGGTTTGGGACGAAGCAACACTCGATGCCTATCTTGAAAACCCGCGTAAAGCTGTTCCCGGCACCAAGATGGCCTTCGCTGGCATCAACAATGCTGAAGAACGCAAGGCGCTGATCGACTGGCTCAAAGAGCAGAAGTGATCTGAAAAAACCGAATAGAAGAAGGGCCCGCTAGAACGGGCCCTTTCTTTTTTAACCGCAGTCTTCAAGTTCGTAGAAAATAGCGATTTCGCGCCAGGCCTCTTCGGCAGTCTCGACAAACTGGAACAGCTCCAGATCCTTCGGGCTGATGACACCCTCGAGCATCAATTCCTCGAAATTGACCACGCGTTCCCAGAAGGATTTGCCGAACAGCAGGATCGGCATCGGCTCGATCTTGCCGGTCTGCACCAGCGTCAACAGTTCGAAAAACTCATCAAAGGTACCAAAACCGCCCGGGAACACCGCGACTGCGCGCGCGCGCAGCAGGAAATGCATCTTGCGCAAGGCAAAGTAGTGGAACTGGAAACTCAGGTCAGGAGTCACATATTCATTGGGTGCCTGTTCGTGCGGCAGCACGATGTTGAGGCCTATGGTATCGGCGTCCACATCGCGTGCACCGCGATTTGCCGCCTCCATGATCGATGGCCCACCGCCCGAGCAAACGACGAAATGGCGGTTACCGCTTTCATCCTTGATGCCACATGTGCTGGCAATCCGCCCAAGCTTCCGCGCTTCTTCATAATAGCGGGACTTCTCTTTCATCCGCTCGGCAATGATGCGTTCGCGTTCATCGTTGGCGGTCGCGAACAACACATCAACGGCCTCGGGCTCTGGGATACGCGCCGAACCATAGATCACCATGGTTGAGGCAACACCAGCCTCGTCGAGCAGCATTTCTGGTTTGAGCAGTTCGAGCTGGAAACGCACGGGTCGCAGCTCTTCACGCAGCAGGAATTCGGTATCCTGAAAAGCCAGCTTATAGGATTTGCTGAGCGTCTGCGGGGTTTCGGGATTAAGTTCCTTGGCGAATTTCGCTTCTTGCTGTGCCTTGTAGAAGCGCCTGTCTTGTAAGTCTTTTTGTGTCATGCCCAATAGATAGACGATTGGGCACGAATAGCCACCCCTAGCGGCAGAAGGCGCTGCCATCTTTCATCGATTTCCCCATGTCGAAATGGAAATGGTTTGCGTGCGCTGCATTGTAATCCGGGCCCAAAACGGTACCAAAGCGCTTGCAGGCCGATTGGTGCAAACGGCGCAGGAAAGCGCGCTCATCTGCCTTGCCGTTCCACCCCGAAAGTACCGAAACCCGGCGGCCATTTTTCAGGATAAAGGCCGAAACATCGACAGCGTTCCCGCTGGCATGTTCCGATAGTCGGCCGCTCCTGCCGCCATTGATGTTGCGGCAATTATAGGTGCCCATCGTCTCGATCCGTACTACTTCACTGCCCAGATAGGCCTTCGCCGCCGGTTCGACCGCATGTTTCGCCCACGCTGTGAAATTGGCTGCAAGCGGGCATGTCATCGCGCCAAGATTTGTCGCCTCTGTCGAAAAGGACATTAGCTTGACCGTATCAATCGTGCGGCAACCACCAGCGAAACTCTGGTTGGGCAGGGGTGTGAAACGGACATTCGCTGCCTTCAGGGTCGACAGGCATTGGCGAGCGGGTTCGCTTCGGAAGACGTCATTGTCACGGCGGACGACCTCGCGTTCGGACCGGCCACCGCAGGCGGTAACCAGAAGCGCGAGGAACAGGATAAAAGCGCCGCGAACCATGTGTAATAAAATGTAAGTGCTATGGTTAACAGCCGGTAAACGTGGGAAACGGTTGACCGCAATTGGCAAGGCCGCTAGCGGAAAATTAATGCGAACGATTCTCAATAAAAAGCTGACCTTCTGGTTGCTGCTCTCATTGCCGGCATTCCTGCTTGTTCTAGGATGGTGGCAGGGCCGCATCGACAGCATGGATATGCTCCACCCAACGGGCGAATGGTCGGCGCGACTCATGATAATAGCAATGGCGCTCAGTCCGCTTGTTTCGCTTTTGGGGGCCAAACCTTGGCTCAACTGGTTGGTGGCGCGCCGCCGCGCCTTTGGTGTTGCCGCATTTGGCTACGCTTTGCTGCATCTCATTTTCTATCTGATCGACATGGGTAACCTGGATGACATCCTCGCCGAATGGATGGCGCCCGGAATCTGGACTGGCTGGGCCGCCTTTGGCCTTATGCTGCCGCTTGCATTGACGAGCAATGATCGATCGATGCGCTGGTTGAAAGCGGGATGGAAAAAGCTGCAACAGCTTGTCTATCCTGCTGCGATCCTCACGCTTTTGCACTGGATCTGGGTGCATAACAGCTATGCGGGCGCGCTCGTCCATTTTGTTCCGCTCGGGCTTCTCGTTCTCGCTCGCTTTTTGAAGAAACCCCTCTCCCAAATGAAACCGCTAGGAGTTTGAATATGCGTAAATTGATCCCTCTCGCCATCGCTGCTGCGGCCATTGCCGTGCTTCCCTCAGCCCCTGCTTCGGCCACCGGTGCCATCAAGTGCAAACCCACCCCGCAGTCGAGCTGGAAGACGCAGGAAGTGCTCAAGGCAAAGCTCGTCAAGGAAGGCTGGATAGTGCGCAAGTCGAAAGTCGATGGCGGCTGCTATGAAGTCTATGGCACCACCCCCGAAGGTGACCGCGTTGAGGCCTATTTCCACCCGGTGACGCTGGAAAAACTCTATGTCGCGCGTCGCGGCGAAGTGCTTTTCCGCAAGCAAGGTTACTAAACAGTCGTTGACATTCCCGGGGCCGCCCCTAAAGGCGGCTCCGGGCCACGCGGTCCCAACGCCGCGCGTGCTCTCTGCAAGGAGAAGCATTACATGACTGAAGTTACCAAACCGCAGGGTAAGCCTGCGCGTCCTTTTTTCTCTTCCGGTCCCTGTGCGAAACCGCCGGGCTGGTCCCCTGAAAAACTCGCTACCGAATCACTCGGCCGCTCGCACCGTGCCAAGATCGGCAAATCGCGCCTGCAATATTCGATCGACCTGATGCGCGAAGTGCTTGAGCTGCCCGATACGCATCGCATCGGCATCGTTCCCGGATCGGACACCGGTGCTTTTGAAATGGCCATGTGGACAATGCTCGGCGCGCGCGGCGTGACTGCACTCGCATGGGAAAGCTTTGGCGAAGGCTGGGTAACCGATGCCGTCAAGCAATTGAAGCTCGAGCCCAAGGTGCACCGCGCCGATTATGGCCAGCTGCCCGATCTCGACAAGGTCGATTGGACGGACGACGTTCTGTTCACCTGGAATGGCACCACCAGCGGTGTCCGCGTTCCGGATGGCGAATGGATCCCCGATGACCGTGAAGGGCTGTCTTTCGCAGACGCCACCAGCGCGGTTTTTGCCTATGACATTCCGTGGGACAAGATCGACGTTGCCACTTTCAGCTGGCAAAAGGTTCTGGGTGGGGAAGGCGCACATGGCGTTCTCATCCTCGGCCCTCGTGCGGTGCAGCGCCTTGAGGAATATACCCCGGCTTGGCCGCTTCCCAAGGTGTTCCGCCTGATGTCGAAAGGCGCATTGGCGGAAGGCGTGTTCAAGGGCGAAACAATCAACACCCCTTCGATGCTCGCTGTAGAAGACGCCATCTTTGCGCTCGAATGGGCCAAAGGACTTGGCGGTCTCAAAGGTCTGCAAGCACGCAGCAACGCAAATGCGCATGCACTAGATAAGATTGTCGCCGAACGCGCCTGGCTGAGCCACCTTGCCGTCGACAGCGGCATCCGTTCGAAGACCAGCGTTTGCCTCTCGGTCGAAGGCGCTGATGCGGATTTCATCAAGAAATTTGCTGGCCTGCTCGAAGCAGAAGGCGCGGCCTATGACATCGCAGGTTATCGCGATGCCCCGCCGGGCCTGCGCATCTGGTGCGGCGCGACCGTCGATACAGCCGATATCGAAGCCCTCGGGCCATGGCTCGACTGGGCGTTCGAAACGCTAAACGCATAAAATTCACCGTAGCCCTGAGCTTGTTGAAGGGCGCTACTAAGCCGAGAGCCGGGCTTCGACTGGCTCAGCCTTACGGTATTTTAGGAAAATTATCATGACCAAACCCCGCGTACTCATCTCTGACAAGATGGACCCCAATGCAGCCAAGATTTTTGAAGAACGCGGCTGCGATGTCGATGTTATCACTGGCAAGACTCCGGACGAGCTGAAAGAAATAATTGTCCAATATGATGGCCTTGCAATTCGTAGTTCAACCAAAGTCACAAAAGAAATCCTTGAAGCTGCGACCAATTTGAAGGTTGTCGGCCGCGCCGGTATCGGCGTCGACAATGTCGATATCCCTGCCGCTTCGGCGAAAGGCGTTGTCGTGATGAACACGCCGTTCGGCAACTCGATCACCACGGCGGAACATGCGATCGCGCTGATGTTTGCTCTCGCCCGCCAGATCCCGGAAGCGAATGAACAGACCCAGGCTGGTAAATGGCCGAAAAATGATTTCATGGGCGTCGAAGTCACCGGCAAGACGCTGGGCCTTATCGGTGCGGGCAATATCGGCAGCATCGTCGCCAGCCGTGCATTGGGCCTCAAGATGAAGGTTGTCGCTTTCGATCCTTTCCTGACACCCGAGCGCGCCATCGAAATGGGTGTTGAAAAGGCAGATATCGACACACTGTTTGCCAAGGCGGATTTCATCACGCTGCACACGCCGCTGACCGACCAGACGCGCAACATCCTTTCCGCTGCCAACATCGCCAAATGCAAGAAGGGCGTGCGCATCATCAACTGTGCGCGTGGCGGACTGGTCGATGAAGCCGCGCTCAAAGCCGCGCTCGACAGCGGCCATGTCGCAGGTGCAGCGCTCGACGTGTTCGAAACCGAACCGGCGAAGGAAAGCCCGCTTTTCGGTACTCCCAACTTCATCTGCACGCCGCACCTTGGTGCATCGACCAACGAAGCCCAGGTCAATGTTGCGTTGCAGGTGGCCGAACAGATGGCGGACTATCTGGTCAGTGGCGGCGTCACCAACGCACTCAACATGCCCAGCCTCAGCGCCGAAGAAGCACCGAAACTGCGGCCCTATATGGCATTGGCGGAGCAATTGGGTTCACTCATCGGCCAGCTTGCCCATGGCGACCTGACACAGATCAGCGTCGAGGTTGAGGGGGCCGCTGCCGAACTCAACATCAAGCCGATTACCGCCGCCGTACTGTCAGGCTTCATGCGCCGTTTCTCTGATGCGGTGAATATGGTCAACGCGCCCTATCTCGCCAAGGAACGTGGCATGGACGTGCGCGAAGTTCGCCACGATCGCGAAGGCGATTACCACACGCTGCTGCGTGTTTCGGTGAAGACCGATATCGGCGAGCGTTCGGTTGCCGGTACGCTGTTCGGCAATGGTACGCCGCGTCTCGTCGAACTGTTCGGCGTGAAGGTTGAGGCCGATCTTGAAGGCCATATGCTCTATATCGTCAACCAGGATGCGCCCGGCTTTATTGGTCGCCTTGGCACCACCTTGGGTGAAGCCAATATCAATATCGGCACCTTCCACCTTGGTCGCCAAGAAGCAGGCGGCGTTGCCGTATTGCTTCTCTCGGTCGATACGCCGGTGCCGACCGCTGTGCTTGAAACCATTCACAGCCTGCCGGGTGTGAAGCGGGCGATGGCGCTTCGCTTCTGATGTGCTAAGGCGCGCGCCATGACCAATAGCTTGCTACCCACCGGATTTCGTGACCGCCTGCCGCCAGAGGCCGATGCTTCGGCTCGGCTGGTGCGCGCCATTCTCGATACCGCAGCAAGCCATGGTTATGAGCGCGTGCAGGCACCATTGGCCGAATATGAGGCGAGCCTGACCGGCAGCCTCGGCACATCGGCACGCGATCTGCTGCGCTTTGTCGACCCGGTATCGGGTGAAACCATGGCGGTGCGCAGCGATATTACCGGCCAGATTGGCCGTATCGCCTCGACTCGCATGGGGCACCATCCGCGCCCAGTGCGCCTCTCTTATGGCGGCCCGGTGGTGAAGCTCCGCGCGACCCAACTTCGCCCCGAGCGCGAAATGATGCAGGTCGGTGCGGAACTTATCGGGCTCGATAACGTCACCGCCGCAATCGAAGTGGTGACCGTTGCCATCGAAGGACTGAAGGCTGCGGGCGTCAAGGACATCACGCTCGACCTGACCATGCCCGACCTACTCGACCTGCTGAAACCAAAAGGCGATCGCGAAGAATTGAAGGCGGCGCTTGATGCCAAGGACGCAGGCGCCGTTCCCGCCGCACTCGCGCCGCTGATTGCCGCGGCAGGTGCGTTGCCCGATGCGCTCGATCGGATGCGGGCGTTTGACAAAGAAGGCAAGCTCAAGGAACGGCTAGACGCCATTGAGGCGATTGCCGCCGCAGTTCCCGCCGATATTCGCGTCACGCTCGACCCCACTGAACGCCATGGCTTTGAGTACCAGACCTGGTTCGGTTTCTCGCTCTTTTCGGCGCAGGCCTCGGGCGAAATCGGACGCGGCGGGGCCTATCGCATTGGCAAGGAGCCGGCGATCGGCTTTTCGGCCTATATTGATCCCTTGATCGATGCCGGCCTTGCGCGGGGCGAGCGCCGTCGTTTGTTCCTCCCTATCGGCACCATGCCGCAAAAGGCCGCCAGCCTTCGTGCAGAAGGCTGGGTTACCGTTGCGCAATTGACCGAAGACGACAGCGCGGAGGCGCAGATTTGCACCCATGTGCTGCGCAACGGACGGCCCGAGCCGGTCTAAAGGCCAATAACGTGTTTCAACCAGGCATCCACAACCGGCGTCGCCGGATAAGATGGATCGCCTAGCTTGCGGTTGATATCGCCATGGCCCTTCAAGCCTTTACCTTCAAATGCGTTGAGCTGCACATCGGTACCCGATTTCTGCAACGCGTCCGCCAGTGCTTCTGACTGGCGCTTGCCGTCGGCGCGATCGACATGGAGGATAAGGAATGCCGGGGCATTGGGGCTTTGTGCGTGCCAATAAGGTGAAAGTTCCTTTTGCCGGGCCGCATCGGTGCCAAACGCCTGCACATAGGTTTGCTTCATAATCTGGGCCCCCTCGCGCATTTGTGCGGGAACATCATAGGCTGCTCCGTCAATCGGCATGACACCAGACAATGCGTCAAGGCCCAGCCCGGCACCGCGCAGATATTGCGGATCGGTGCCGACAAGGGCGGAAAGATGTGCGCCGGCGCTGTGCCCCATCAGCACCACGCGTGAACGATCGATCCCCAGTTTTTCGGCATTTTTGAGAAGATAGGCTACCGCTGCGGCAACATCTGCGCCCTGTTGTTCAACGGTCGCGGCTGGAACGAGGCGATAATTGATTGTCGCCAGATGGTAACCCAATCCGGTGTAATGCGTCACCTTATCAGTGCCTGTGGCGTTGCGTTTGTCCCCGCGTTTCCATCCGCCGCCATGGACGAACACCAGAAGCGGCGCTTTTTTGGCGTCGGTCTTTGCGCGATAGAAATCCAGCTTTTGCAGGGCATCGCTGCCATAGCTATATTCGACGCCATTCATCGCCTGGAATTGCCGATCATTGGTCGGGTTTGCGGTACGTTTGTCATCACCCAGCCGTGCCTGAATGCGTTCGCGCAATTCGCCGGTGCACTTGTCCGGAAGCTCACTGCTGCGCGATTGCAAGCATTCGCGAAGCTTGCCGCGGTTCATCCCGCACAATTCCACGACGGCTCGACGGCATTCAGGGCTCAGTCGCTCACCGCGTTGCGCATGGCATGCGGTAGCCACCAGCGCGATGGTTGAGGCGGCGATTATCCAGTTACGCATCAATTTCCCTTTCGACTTTCTTTAGGGTGGACGAGAGGCGTCCATCGTCATAACGGGGCCTACGGCGAATCCCTTCGCGGAAAATCCCTTCTGCGCAGAAAAAGGCCACCACGCTCAATGTAGCGTGTGTTGTTTCGGGAAACCCGTAATGGCAAATGTTACCGTAATCGGCGCTCAGTGGGGCGACGAAGGCAAAGGCAAGATCGTCGACTGGCTGGCAAGCCGCGCCGATGCCGTAGTCCGCTTCCAAGGCGGGCATAATGCAGGCCACACCTTGGTGGTTGGCGACCAGACCTACAAATTATCGCTGCTTCCCTCCGGCATAGTCACCGGTACGCTGTCGATCATCGGCAATGGCGTGGTGCTCGATCCCTGGCATCTGAAATCCGAGATCGAAAAACTCGAAGGGCAGGGCGTTGTCATCAACACTGAGAATTTCGCAATCGCTGACAATTGCCCGCTGATCCTGCCGATCCACCGTGATCTGGATGGCCTGCGCGAGGCGGCTGCCGGTGCCGGCAAGATCGGCACGACTGGCCGTGGTATCGGGCCTGCCTATGAAGACAAGGTCGGGCGGCGCGCTATCCGTGTCTGTGACCTTGCACATCTCGACGCGCTTGATGCGCAACTCGATCGGTTGTGCGCGCACCACGATGCTTTGCGCGCCGGTTTCGGTGAACCGCCGGTAGATCGCGAACGGTTGCTGGGTGACCTCCGCGAAATCGCACCTTTTGTGTTGCAGTACGCCCAACCCGTTTGGAAACGCTTGAAAAAGGTTCGCAAGGCCGGCGCCCGCGTTCTGTTCGAAGGCGCGCAGGGCGTGCTGCTCGATGTAGATCATGGCACATACCCCTTCGTCACCAGCTCAAACACGGTTAGCGGCACGGCGGCTTCGGGATCCGGGCTTGGCCCCAATGCCACCGGCTTCGTCCTCGGCATTGTAAAGGCCTACACCACCCGCGTAGGGTCCGGCCCGTTCCCGACCGAGCTTGAGGATGAAATCGGCCAACGCCTTGGCGAGCGCGGCCATGAATTCGGTACCGTCACCGGGCGCAAGCGTCGCTGCGGCTGGTTCGATGCCGTGATAGTTCGACAAAGCTGTGCGGTATCGGGCGTCACCGGCATTGCCCTTACCAAGCTCGACGTTCTCGACGGGTTTGAAACGATCAAGATCTGCACCGGCTATCGCCTGAATGGCAAGATCCTCGATTACCTGCCCAGCCATGCCGCTGATCAGGCCAATGTCGAGCCCATCTACGAAGAAATGCCCGGCTGGCAGGAAACGACGGCCGGCGCACGCAGCTGGGCTGATTTGCCTGCGCAGGCGATCAAATATGTCCAGCGCATCCAGGAACTGATCGAAACCCCGGTGGCGCTTGTCAGCACCTCTCCGGAGCGTGAAGACACGATCCTGGTGCGTGATCCCTTCGCGGACTGAAAATTAACTCCCGGCTTTGACGACGTCCAAAATGGCGTCGACAAAGCCTTGAGGGTCATCTTCCTGGATGAAGTGCCCGCCGCGCAAAGTGCGGTGGGCAACCCGCTTGGTGCCGGGTATCCGTTCGTGGAATTTGCGGTCGCCGCCACGCGTAATCGGATCGCCATCGGAAAAGCAGCACAGGAAAGGCTTGTCGAATTTTTCGAGCACTTCCCATGCTTTAAGCTGGTCCGGCACCGCAACATTATCGCCCAACGGCACGAATGACGGATAGACCCGGGTTGCGACCTTCGATGCGCGGGT
>JALREL010000157.1 GCA_023262005.1 Sphingorhabdus sp.
CGTCCGCAGTTCATGCGCGGGCTGAGGAATTGGGGCTGGAAGTCCGCACCCCGGTTTCGCTGAAAGGGGCAGAGGAACAGGCCGCTTTTGCAGCGCTGAACGCCGATGCCGCGATTGTAGCGGCTTATGGATTGCTTTTGCCGCAAGCGATTTTGGACGCACCCAAATATGGCTGCCTTAATGTGCACGGCTCCCTGCTCCCGCGTTGGCGCGGCGCGGCGCCGGTTCAGCGCGCGATCCTGGCTGGGGATGCCGACACAGGTGTTATGGTGATGCAGATGGAGGCTGGGCTCGATACCGGACCGGTTCGTGCCACAGCAGTGACGCCTGTCGATCGCAAGACAGCTGGCGAACTAACCGAAGAACTTGCGCAACTGGGGGCCGGATTGATGGTCGAGGTCCTTGCTGACATGGGCAGGTATCCGCCTGTTGCACAGCCTGAAGATGGGATAACCTATGCCCGCAAAATCGAGAAGAGCGAGGCGCGGCTCGATTTCAGCCAAAGCGCGGATGCGGTCGAACGGCAGGTCCGTGCATTCAATCCGGTGCCGGGCGCGTTCTTTGAGTTTCAGGGTGAACGGTATCGGGTTTTGGCTGCGGACATCACCCAAGCTGCCGGAGAAATTGGAACTGTCGTCGACGACCAACTCACCATTGCCTGTGCAACCGGAGCAATCCGGCCGGCGCTGATCCAGCGCGCTGGCAAACCTGCCATGCCGCTTGCTGATTTCCTTCGCGGCAACCGGATACCGGCGGGCACCGTCCTGTCATGACCCGTTTCGCCTTCACCATCGAATTTGATGGCACGCCCTACATGGGCTGGCAGCGGCAAGGGCATGGCCCATCGGTGCAGCAGGCGATCGAGGAAGCCATCGGCCGCGTGACTGGAGAGGAAGCCGTGCTCCATGCTGCCGGGCGCACCGATGCCGGCGTACACGCCCTGGCGATGCGGGCGCATGTCGAGCTGGCGAAGGAGATCGAGCCCTTTCGCCTGATGGAAGCAGTGAATGCGCAGCTCAGGCCGCAACCGATAGCCATCCTGGCCTGTCAAGTGGTGCCCGATAATTGGCATGCCCGATTTTCGTGCATCGGCCGCGAATATGTCTATCGCATCGCGAACCGGCGTGCGCCGCTCGCACTTGAGGCCAACCGGACATGGAAAGTACCGCAGCCATTGGACGCAGATGCGATGCACGAAGCTGCGCAACGACTGGTCGGGTTGCACGACTTTACGACTTTCCGTTCCGCGCATTGCCAATCCGACAGCCCGATAAAGACGCTCGACAGGCTCGATGTAAGGCGCGAAGGCGAGCATGTGCTGATCGAGGCGGCTGCGCGCAGTTTCCTGCATCATCAGGTGCGCTCAATGGTCGGCTGCCTCGCCTTTGTCGGCATGGGGCGCTGGAGCGCGGAGGATTTGCAAGCCGCACTCGACGCGAAAGATCGCGCCGCGCTGGCGCTTAATTCTCCGCCCGAGGGGCTTTATTTTGTGAGGGCAATTTACCCCTAACCGAATATCCGCTCGACCGATTTCTCCAGCATCAAAAGTTGCCAAAGCAGGCGGCTATGGTCGGAACGACCTCCGATATGTTCATCGGCAATCCGCGCGATTTCTGCGCTGTCGAACCAACCAGTTCGCGCCAGCGTTGTGTTTGATGCAATCCCGCGGGCAGTTTCCGCCAATGGCCCACGGAACCATTGCGCAATCGGCGTCACAAAACCCATTTTAGGCCGGTAGAGGATATCTTCGGGCAGATAACGCTCCATCGTGCGCTTCATCAGCCATTTGCCCTGCCCGCGCCGCACGCGCATGTTTTCTGGAAGGCTTGCGGCAAATTCGAGCAGGCGGTGGTCGAGCAGCGGCTCACGTGCTTCCAGCCCGACTGCCATGCTGGTGCGATCAACCTTGGTCAGGATATCGCCCGGCAGCCAAAGCTTCATATCGGCATATTGCGCCCGATCGAGCCCGCTTCGCGCCGGGGCATTTTCCATCAAGCGATGCATATGGCTCTCAGCGCGGTAGCCACCCAGCATCTGCTGTGTCCGCCGTGCGTAGAGCCGGTCACGGATGTGCGGCGGTGTGACGCCCACCGCCTCGGCATAACCCTCTGCCCCGGTCCGGGCGAGCGAGAGCAAGGTCGTCTTGGCGCGCAAGGGACGCGGAGCCCAATCAGCCTTGGGATACAGCCGGCCAATCGTGCCAAACAACGGCACGCGGATGGCATGCGGGAGCAGGCCGCGCATCCGTTCCTCGCCATGGTGGAAGACATGGCGGCGATATCCGGCCAGCGCCTCGTCCGCGCCGTCGCCCGACAGCGCAACCGTCACATGTTCGCGCGCCATTTCGCTGACACGATAGGTCGGCAAGGCTGAAGCATCGGCAAAAGGTTCGTCAAAATGGTGCGCAAGTGTGTCGGCCAGCGCAAAATCATCTGCGGCAACGATTTTGTTGTGATGTTCGGTCAGGAAGCGCTTCGCAATGCGGCTGGCATATTCGCTCTCGTCGAGCGCGCCGACGTCGAAACCGATCGAACAGGTTTTGACCGGCAATCGCGAGGCTTCGGCCATCAGGGCAACGACGCTGCTGCTGTCGACGCCGCCCGACAGGAATGCGCCCAAAGGCACATCTGCGACCATCCGGCTGAGCACAGCCTGCCGCATCAAGCGCAGAAGCTCTTCCTGCAACTCCGACTCGCTGCCGCGTACACGGCTTGAAAAATCAATGTCCCAATAGCGCGTCGGCGCGGGTTCTGGTTTGCCCTGGTTCAACAACCAATAATGGCCGGCAGGCAGTTTTTGCACACCGGCAACAATGCAGCCATGATCAGGCACATATCCGAACGCCAGATAATCATCGACCATCGCCAGATCGGGCTCACGCCGCAACGCCGGATGTTCGAGCAGCGCCTTCAGTTCCGATCCGAAGATGATGCTGCCGTCTGCCAGCCGCACATGGTAGAGCGGCTTTACCCCCAATCGGTCGCGCGCCAATAACAATTGACGGTTGGCCTGATCGTATAACGCGAACGCAAACATGCCATGCAACCGCTCGACGCATGGCGGCCCCCATGCGCGATAGGCCTCCAATATCACTTCGCTGTCGCTGTGTGTGCGGAAGTGGTGCCCTATCGCCTCCAGCTCTTTGCGCAATTCGCGGAAATTGTAGATTTCGCCGTTGAAAGAGAGGACAAAGCGCTCATCCTCGGTCAGCATGGGCTGCGCGCCGCCGCCAAGATCGATGATCGACAAGCGTCTGTGCCCCAATCCAATGCCCGGCGCGGTCCACACGCCCGAGCCGTCGGGTCCGCGATGCGCGATGGCGTCGGTCATCCGCTTGATGCGTTCAGGGTCTACCGGCTTTGAGCTTTCGACATGGAAGATACCGGCGATGCCACACATGAAAGATGCCTACCCCAGACCAGCCATGCGGTCAGCCAGCTTATCGACATCCCGAATCGATTTAAGGAACGAGTCGATGGCAGGACGCGATTTGGCCCGGCCTTTATCCTCTGCTGACACCAAAATCGCCACCGCTTGCTGGTTCCCGCCCAGCAAGCGCGCCTTCAACGTGGCAATTTTGATCGCTGCCCCCGAGCCACTTGTGGTGCTGTTGACTCGATAGAAGCTGATAACTTCGCGATGGTGCTGATCCTTGGTGGCGATCCGTTCACAACGGGCACTGGACGGCGCTTCACAACCGCCAATCCATGACCAGTCGCCATCAGCGCCTGCCGCTCCCTGCCCGAACCCGACTAGTTCGCGCCCTTCGGACTGGCGGTCGTACACTGCGATTGAAAGATCGACCTCCTGCCCCGCAGCATCGCGATAGCGCCCGATCAGCAAGTGGTTGGCTTTGGCGAATTGCGGTTTCCAGGGGCGCAACGGTCTGTAATCGACACGTTCCCATCCCGACACGTCGGGCAAGGCGATTTGAGGCGGCACCGGCGAAGCACGATGTTCGATGTAATTGCTCCACCCCAAGGGCATCAGCACCATCAGCGCCAGCGCACTGAACGCTGTAGCTGGTTTCAGCGCCAAGCCAGAGACGGACTTCAACTTTTCACCATCGATTACCTGCGCATCGGCGGCGCGATCAAAAAACGGCCATCCTGCGGCCAGCACCAAGGCAATCACGAGACCAAAAAAAACCCAGCCGAAAACCACATGGTCAAAACTTGCAGCGAAATCGAGATTGCCATGGTGGGCGATACAAATGGTGGCGAAGGCGCGCAGGCCATTGGCCACAATGGGAATGATTATGCTTGCCGACATGAAAGCCAGTCGTCGCGGCCAGCTTTTGAAACAGAGGTTCGAAACGAGCGCGCCCAAGGCCACCATTGCAACGAGGAACTTTACGCCGGAGCAAGCCTCCGCAACGCGGAACAAGGCCGTCGGTGTTGCAATATAGATACCGTCGATATGCGCCGGGATGCCTGCCAAGCCCAACAGCCACATGCATATCTCGGCGGTTACCGTCTGCAGCGCTGGGACAAATTCCTCCCCAAAGGGGACGAGGAAAAACATGTAGAAGAGCGGAAACAGCAATCCGCGCATCAGTGCAGGGCCAAGCAGCAAGGCGACGCTGCCCTGCAGCAACATCACCAATGCCGCGTGCCGTACCAACGAAACACCACCAGCCTCACCTAGCAACCAACCAAAGGCCGCTCCAGCGATCCAAAGCAGGGGCGGCGCCCAGATTTTCGGTTCAAGTTTTGCCAGTTCGGTTTTGCGCTGGTCGACCAGCCACCACAGGATCGGAATGATCAGCAGGCAATGGTTGAAGGTAGAACTGTTCCACCAGATCGATGCCATGTCGGCCGCATCGCGCCAGAAAAGCGCGAGCAAGGCCGACCACGTGATAGCAAGCCTTGTCAATGCGGCGCGCCAAGTGGGTGTCATCGGGCTGCCCCGCCGTGCAACATGGCATCAAACGGCGCCAGTTGCGCATCCCAGCCATAATGCGCTATCACATGTGCACGCGCAGCCTGGCCGATACGCAGACGCTCTTCGGTGTCCGCCAGTAATGCCGATACCTTGGCGGCTTCATCCGCGACATTCGTCGCAATCAGCAGATGTTCGCCATCGATCGCTTCAATGCCCTCGGCGGCCGCGGCTGAGGCCACCACCGGTTTTGCCATCGCCATGGCTTCGAGGACCTTGTTCTGGATACCCCGCGCAATCCGCAAGGGCGCAACGATGACGTCCGCTCCGGCAATCCAGCTCCGCACATCATCCACTTCGCCGGTTACTTGTACGCCCGGCAGTGCAGACAATTCAATAACGGCAGGCGTTGGATTGCGCCCGACGATTGCAAAAGTCGTTTCGGGATGCGTTTTGCGGATCGTCGGCAGTGCATTGCGTGCGAAATCGCTGACCGCTTCGATGTTCGGACGATAATCCATTTGGCCGGTGAAAACGATCAGCGGATCGGGAAATACCGGGTGGAGTTTCTTGAAGGCAGCTTTGGGATCATAAAATGCCGTGTCGATACCGTTGCCCAATGCGGCAACTTTTGCGGCGCCGGTGCGGCTGCGAAACAGCGCAGCCTCAGGCTCGCTAACCAGCAAATTCATATCGGCACGTGCTGCAATCTCGGCCTCATATTGCGCCAGTTTCTTGCTTTCGCGCGAATATACCCAGCGCATCAGGGCATTGCCCTCTTTCGCATAGCTTTCAAACTTGGCGCTATCGACATCGACAAAGTCCATGATGAAGCGACCATCGAACGCCGCAGGCACATATTGCGCCATTTGCCCGGAGAAGACGAAAACATGGCTGATCGTACCGCTGGCCAGAAGCTGTTCAACCCAGGCCTGCATGCTGCGTGAACCGAAAGCCGTTTGCGAAATGGACAGCCCGCTTGCCAATGCTTCCAAACCGGAAAACCAGTTTGGCTTGTCGCGCAACTCCACATGCATTGATGCAAAGCCTGCACGCTCACCCTCCGCACATTCCAGATCGCGCACATCATCGGCGAAGGTCCCGGCATGGACAGGGGCGATCGACTGAAGCTTTTTGAGAATATGGAAGGAACGGATCTTGTCGCCGCGATCCGGCGGCCAGGGAACGCGGTGGGCCAGAAACAATATCTCGCGCATCAGCCGAGCCCCTTGGAGATCCAGGGGCCGATCAGGTTGGCGAGCGGCAGAGGCATTTTTTGCCAGGCCGAAATTACCACCTGGTATTTCGCACTGTTCGGATTGACGTCGCGCGGTGCGGAACCATCTGCAGAACGCGAAGAATAAACAAGAGGTTTCGGTTCAAAGCCCCAGTTTTTCTTGAAGAAATAGGGGCCTGAATTGATCTTTGATCGACCGAAATCAAAACGGTTGCAGCCTCGACGCCGGGCATGGTTCATGAGTGCATAATACATGACATCATTAGCGCGCAGCGACCGTGCCTCGCGCACGCCGCCGCCCCAATAGGGCATTACCGCTCCGTTGAAATAGAAGCTGAGCACGCTGGCCACAGGCCTGCCATCGGACAGGATGGTGAGGATGTCCGCATCATCAGAAAACGCCTTTAGCGTCTCGGCCATCAGGGCGCGCGGGAAGACCGGTGTGCCCAAATTACGCACGCTTTCGGAATAGACACGGTAGTGCCAGTCCAGATCGCGTTTGCCGCTGCCGGTTTCGACAACCAACCCCTTATCAAGCCCTTTGCGAATTTCGGCGCGCTGCTTCCTTGGAATGGCCAGCAGTTGCGCTTCATCATCATCCGCCAGTTCGCGTTCGAAATTGGCGTGGGCATCTGTCTGCATGGTCCAGCCGGCTGTCGGCAGCACTCCCCCGCGGAGCTCTGCTGATGTGCAGCCCAGCTCGCACGCCAATTGCCAGGCAGCCTCAGCCAATTGGTCGGCGACGCTTTGCTGGCTCGCCAATATCCCGCCACCGACTGCAAATCCGCTCGACACCATCGCACGACCAAAAATTGGCGAACCTACGGCGTGCAACGGGACCATGCCGACAATGGTGCCAGCCGCATCCTCTGCCAAAAGGCAATATGCTTTCGCCCCCGTCCCCCGCTCGATTGCCTTCAGCCAAATGGGCAAATGGAATGGCGTCGCCCCGTCTTGCGCACGCACCCAGCTTTCAATCCGTCGCACGGCATCAGGCTCGTTCAATTCCGCCTTGCGAACGGCAACGCGCTCGATGGCCAAAGGCGCATTCATGTAATCCGCGCCTTTTCGCTCTCGACAATGCGGTCGAGCCGGTCCCATTTGAAATCGGCCATGAGCCGTTTCAGCTTGCCCGCCATCGCGTCCAAATTGGTGTAATGGCGCAGCTTGGATTTGATCGGCGCATTGGCGACGCGCGGTTGATCAGGATCGATTTCCCAAGGATGGAAATAGATGATTCCCGGCCGCGCATCCGCGTTGACCTGCCTGATCGCCCAGCGCGAATAGCTGTAGGGTAGCAGGCGGAAAAACCCTCCTCCGCCTGCGGCAATGCGTTTCTTGCCAAGCATGGCGGTCGTCACCGGTATCTCGACCAGATCACTATCCGGAAGGGGATGGAATGCGAAACGTGGCGCATCCGGCCAGCCATAATGATCGTGCTTGATCGGATTGATGCTCGATGAATAGCAATAACCCTGTTCGGCCATCACCTCGTGCGCCCATGGGGTGTTGGGATTGATCGAAAAACTCGGCGCGCGATAGCCGCGCACAGCAACGCCGGCGGCATCCTCTATGGCCTTGCGCGAGCGATCGAGATCGGCGGCAAATTGTTGCGGGGTAAAGGTGAAGACCCGGTCATGGTTCTGGCCATGATTGCCGAGTTCATGGCCTGCATCTGCGATACGCCGGATCAGCGCCGGATAGCGTTCCGCGACCCAACCCAAGGTGAAGAATGTTGCCTTGATGCCTGCTGCATCGAACATCGCGAGCAATGCGTCTGTGTTACGCTCGACACGGCATTCACACGCATCCCAATCGTTGCGCGATATTACATTCTCGAACGCACCGACCTGAAACCAGTCCTCAACATCGACGGATAAAGCATTGTACAAAGGATATCCTTTCCATCCTTCGCACTTCAGGCGGCGCGGAAATCACGCATGCGGGCAGCCAGCGACTGGTTTTCCTTTTCCATCCAGTCGATCAGCATCGCGAGCACCCGGCGCATGGTGACATCCTGCGAAGCCATGCGCATTTCAAGCTGCTCGATACGCGCCGCTAATGCCTGTGTCGCTGCATTATCGACGACCGGCGCTGCTGCGGTCGGCTGTCCGATTTCAACGCCCTCATCAGCGCCCGGCGCACGCGATGCCATTGTCGCATCATAAGCGAAAGGCTGTGCCGACATATCGGCGATAACCGAAGCCACAAGGTCGCCGTCGATGATATCGGTTTGTTCAACCGCGCCCATCAACAGGCAGCGGTTCATCAAGGCGTTCAACTTGCGGGGAACACCGCCAGTTTCGTTGAACAGCGCATCATAGGCATCGGTGGTGATTGCCGGGCGGCCGTTCCAACCTGCACGGCTGAGGCGATGTTCGACATAAGGCTGGATTTCGTCCGCATCCATCGCCTCCAGATGGTGGGTCGCAATAATGCGCTGGCGCAACTGTTCCAGTTCCGGTGCGGTTTGCAAAAGGTTGCGGAATTCGGGCTGGCCAAGAAGGAAAATCTGCAACAGCGGCGTCGATCCCAACTGGAAGTTGGAAAGCATGCGCAGCTCTTCAAGTGCATCCACGGTAAGGTTTTGCGCCTCATCAACCACGAGGAGACAACGGCGACCGGCGCGCGCAACGCCATGCAGGAAATTCTCGATCGACTTCAGTGTTGCTGCCTTGTCGAGCCCGCGCGTATCGATGCCAAAGCTTTCCGCAGCCATCTGCACCAGATCGAGCGCATCGAGCTGGCTGGTAACAATCGTCGCCGCGGTCAGGCGAACCTTGTCGATCGACTGCATCAAGTGGCTGACCAGCGTCGACTTGCCCGATCCAACTTCACCGGTGATGACAATGAAGCCTTCACCCTGCGCAAGGCCATAGCCGAGATAGGACAGCGCCTTGCGGTGCGTTCCGCTCTCGAAATAATAATGCGGATCGGGGGTCAGCTGGAACGGGCGCCCGGACAGGCCGTAATATTGGTCGTACATCTCGTATATCTTCCCTGTCACTCGCCCTTAAAAGCTGTACCGGAGCCCCAGCAATGCCGAAGCGGATACATCGCCATCGGCATCCTCTGGTTTGACGCTGTCGATACCGACCGCTGCCCCGGCCGAAAGCCCCCGCCAGATTTGCCTGTAATAGGCTGCATTTGCACCGATACTATAGATATCAGGTGCCAACGCAAATCCCGGATCTAGTAGGTTTCCGTAAACATTTGTTTCAAACCGCGAACGGCGATCAAGATCACGGCCCAAATAACCTGCGATGTAATAATTCTGGTCCACCAGCCCCTCAAGCTCAGGCAAAGCGCCCAAGGCGGAACTCAGATATTTCTGTCGGTTATACCCTGCAGCAATGCCAGTATCCCAGCCGCCTGCACTGGTGACCATTGAGGCCGAAACGCCGCGCGAACGGAAAGCAACCGGCCGAAGCGAACCCAGAGCGTTACCGAAACAGGCGCTGCCGGTGGTGCCAAATGCGCAATTGCCGAGATCGCCTGACAGCGGATTGCGTGTCGCGTTGAACTGGGTCGGAAGCCCGGCCAAAGTCCGATTGAGCGAACCGCCAAATCCCGAGATCGTGTCATAGACCGACACATTGACGCCCATCCTTTCAGATGGTGCATAGCTGAAGCTGCCATAATAAGTATCGCTGCCGTAGCGATGCCCATAGCGCGCCTCGAGCGAGGTGCGACGGCTGGGGCGCCAAAGCACGCCCGCATCCCAGATCAGGCCATCGCTGTCATAGGCATTCAAGCGCGGAGAGGCGGGATCGACGACAAAGCGCCCATCTGCTGTGCGGATGGGTGCCCCGCTTGCATCGCGCAGCACATCCCGCTCGCTCACCTCAACATTTTCATAGCCGACACCGCCAACCAGCGCGAGCGTTGGCGTAACCGGAACCGTGACATCGGCCCGCAAATATTTTTCGTCGACGCGCTGGTCGAGCTGGCTTGCGTCTTCACGGTTCCAGCCCGCGCTGACGGCCCAGCCAACTGGAAGCCGGCCCGGCTGCATCGCAACACTGGCTTGCGCGGAATAGCTGACGCTATCGTCAAAGGCAGGCACCGCCGCCTGTCCGGTGGGCAAGGCAGGTGCGCGGCCGTTGTCGACTTTGGTGTATCCAGCGCGCAAAGATGAAGCGACGCTTACATCGTCAAGCTGGGCGGCAAAAGTGGGTCCGGTATAAACCGAATAGACATGGCTGACATTGTCCTGATTGCCCAGGAAGGTGCCCGGAGTTGCTGCACGATTGTCGGTGCGCGCGCGGCTGGCATAGGCGCCGGCTTCGACACTGACATTGCGCCCAAGTCGCGCATTGCCGCGTGCGAGCCCGCTCAGATTGTCCCGGTCGCGAACCCGGCTGCTATAGCCGATCAACCGCTCATAGCGCACATTGACCTGCGCCTCGGCATTGCGTTCGGTAATGCCCGCATTGACGCCCACCGCGAGCGTTGAATAGGTCAACACATCTCCGCCATCGTCCAAATCAGCCAGGAAAACCTGCTTTGCCTCAAGATAAGGGCTGACTTCGGCGCGGCGGGTCCGCTCGCGCTTGGCGGGCGCATCAGCGTCGGCGGCGGGGGCGCTGGCTTCGTCAAGGTCGGACCAATCGGTGCCGAGCATTTGGGCATTTGCGGTTGTCGGCCAGACAACCAACGCTGCAGAAGCCAAAAGGATCTTGGTTCGTGGAGAAATCAGGCTGGGCATGTCATGCTCCATATCCGTAGTAATTGCCGAATTTGCGTCCGGTTGGGGAGAATTTGGTCCGGTTGAGCAGAAGCTGGATATGTTCGCAGCCGCTCAACAGCGAAAGCGCATCGCGCAGCGCACTGTCCGTCGTGACATCGGCATGGACGACCATCACCGCCTGCCCGACATGCAGCGCCAGTACCGATGCCGGTGAAGCAGCGAGCGCTGGCGGAGAATCGAAAATGATGATCCGCGATGGATCGTGGCGCGTCAGTGCATCGAGCACCGCCGCAGACCGTGCAGCCGCAAGATATTCAGTATCCTGGTTCGTCTGCGCGCCAGCTGGCAAAACCGACAAGCCTGCAATATCGGTTTCGATAACCAGATCCTCGACGTAGATGTCGGGATTGGCGAGTGCATCCATTAGGCCACGACCGCCCTCAATCCCGAGGCGCGCGAGAACGCTCGGTTTCGCAAAATCGGCATCGACGAGCAAAACGCGATTGTCCTTCTCAGTCGCCATTGAAAGCGCGAGGTTGACCGCGCAGAAAGTCTTGCCTTCATTCGGGTTGGCCGAACAGATCAGGATGCGTTCGCCATGCTCGATCGCCTCAAGCCCTTTCCCTCCGCGTGCAGCAAGCAGCAACTGGCGTTTGACGATGCGGAATTCTTCGGAAAGCCCGGTTACAGGGCCATCAGGATCGATGTAGTTGGCGGCACGCAGTGCCGCTCGATTGATTTGCGCCCGCACTTTTGCAGCAGCCTGCGGAACGACAGTTGCTGGTTCGACCGGTTCGACAGGAGCTGCTGCGGGTTTATGTTCAGGTGCTTCTTCTGCGACAGGCTGCGGCTCAGAAACAGGCGAACGCTTCGGTACGTCCTGTGATGGACGGCGCAATTCTGCACCAAAATTATAAATTTCGTTCGCGCGCTCGAGCAGCGAAGCGGGCGGCTTGATGGCAGTATGCTTGTTCATTTTATCCGCTCCCGTCATGCCGCCAAGCCACGCTGGACGAATTCGACGACCAGCAGCAGCGCAAAGACACCCACAAGACCGCTCGACGCGCCAAGGAACATCTTCATCTTGCGTTTGCGCTCTTCACGCTGAGCACTGGTCAGCATTTGCGAAATTGCGCCGATAACCGGCAGGCCACTGGCTTTTTCCAGCTTGGCTGCGGTCGGGAAGCTGGTCTGCAGATGGCCAAGCGCAAATGCGGTGCCTGCACCGGCGCCTAGGCCCGCCAGCAATACCATCGCCAGCAACAGCGGGCGGTTGGGTTTGGAAGGCGCAGATGGCACGCCCGGCTTGTCGACTACTTCGAACTGCACGGTGCCGGTTTCATTTTCGACCTGCCCGCGCAGGCGGATCGCCTCGCGGTCGGCAAGCAATTTGTCATATTGGGTTTTCAGAACTTCATAATCGCGGCTGATGCGCGAATATTCGGCTGCCAGCCCGGGTTGCGAAATCTGCTTCGCGGCGAAATCGCTAATCTCACCCTGCAGCGCCGATTTGCGCGCCGTAAGCGCCGTGACCGAGGCCTGCCGTTCTGCGAGCATCGATTGGAGAGATGCATAGGCTGGATTAGGCATCCCCCCTGCCCCAGCAGAACCAGCACCTTGCGAACGCAGGATGGCAATCTGGTTGCGGATGGCAACGACATCCGGATGGTCGTCGGTATAGCCGCGGGCCCGCATCGAGGCGAGCTCCGCTTGCGCCGAGGCGACCGGATTGCTCCCTCCACCCGCCCCAGCGAGCGTGCGCGGCGTCCCAGCCAACTGGCTGCTCAACGCTGCAACGGCGCTGCGCGCCTGGATCAGTTGCGAGTCAATCTGCGACATTTCAGCACGGGCAGATTCAATCCGCATCGAAGCCGATCCTGCACCGGGCAGCATCCCCAGATTCTGGGTCTCGAACGTGACCCGCTTGGCCTCTGCCTCTTGCAATTCCTTCTGTCGCGCCTCGAGCTGGGCATCGAGGAATTTGAGCGTTTTCGAGGTTTCCGCACGATCGCCGGCGATGTTCTCTTCTTCGGCAATGTCGATCAGTTTCTGCACGACATCGCGCGCGATGCGCGGGGATGAATGCAGCGCGGTGATCGAAAATACACTCTCGTTCAACGGATCGGGCTTTACCGTTATGTTCGGGCGCAATGCCGAGATCGCGCTCGCCAGTTCCGCTTCCGAAACCACCGTACGACCAATATCTGTTCCTTTGACCACCCGCTCCAGATTGGCGGACGAACCCAGGGTTTGCTGCAATTGTTCGACGGCCTTGCGACGCTCACCGGCAGTGATGCCGACCTTTTCGGAAAGCACGGTCTGCTGACGCACCATGATGCGGGCGCTCGATTCATACTGCGCAGGTATCAACGAAACGACGAGCCAGCCGATCAGGCAAACGCCCCATGCAATGGCGAGCGCCAGCCAGCGGCGGTTCCACACGCTGTGCACGGCGATGCGCAGTTCATCATAGAGGCCGTTCATGGTGCTACGCCCTCATCCCTTCAGAACATGCTTTCAGGGATGATGATCACATCGCCCGGTTGCAGCAGCACATTCGCCTTGCTGTCCCCGCGTTTGATGAGATCGCCGATGCGCAGCGCATATTCCTGCGATTTTCCGGTGGCCTTGTTGAAACGCACAAGGCGGGCCTTGTTACCCGCGGCATATTCGGAAAGGCCGCCAACCGCGATCATTGCATCGAGCAAGGTCATATCGGCGCGGAATGGGATCGAGGCTGGCTTTTCGGTTGCCCCCACAATGCGCACCTGCTGGTTGTTGGTCGCGGCAAATTCGTTGACGATCACCGAAACAATCGGATCGTTGATATATTGCGAGAGTTGCAGGCGGATATCCTGCTGCAGCATCGTCGCTGTCTTGCCAGCAGCGGGCATGTCCGTGATCAACGGCGTGGTGATGCGGCCATCGGGTCGCACTTGCACCTTTGCCCCCAGTTCAGGATTGCGCCAGACGAAGATGGTGATCTGGTCCAAAGGCCCGATGATATATTCTTCGCTGGCCTGTTGCTGTGCAGGAATCGAAGGCGCAGGCGGTAACCCGCCGCCACCCACACTGCTACAGCCGGCTATCGCCACACTGCTGGCACACACAGCTAGTAAGGCCTTGAAACTCAAGGACTTGGTCATCACTATCCCTTTTCCGCCCACTAGAAACCGAATAGTTTCCAGCAAAAATGAAGCTGCTGGTCCTCAGCTTCGCCCTTGTTATGGCGGAAAAGGGTGAACAGACTGTTAGTATTAATGCATTCGCGATGTAAAATCGTTGCAATACCGTTAGCTAGCCATTGGACGCACCGGTCGGCGATGCGGGCAGCTAAAGCAGCGTCTTCTGCGCAACGCTTTCATTCCCCTCGCGTTCGAGCAACCGGGCCTTGCGCTCCAGGCCATAGGCATAGCCGCCCAAGCTGCCATCGCTGCGGATCACCCGGTGGCACGGAATAAGCACCGCGACATTGTTTGCACCATTGGCCGAACCGGCGGCACGCACCGCCCCCGGCTTGCCCACCGATGCAGCGATATCCGCATAAGTGCGCGTTTCACCGATCGGAATGCGGCGCAATTCCTGCCATACGGCTTCCTGGAATGCGGTGCCCGCGACGTCCAGCGGCAGGTCAGGCATGCGCGATGGATTTTCGACGGCTTGAACGGCGCCCTCTATCCAATCCTGCATTGCATCGTCGGCGGGAAGCAAGTGTGCGCTGGGGAAACGCTGGCGTAGTGCAGCCTGATCTTCATCAAAGGATAATCGGCAAATGCCCTTTTCCGTTGCGGCGACAAGCATTGGCCCGAGCGAGGTGGAAACCACCGACCAGCGGATGGATGTACCGGCACCGCCGTTCTTCCATGCGCTCGGTGTCATGCCCAGCCGGGCTTTGCTGTCTTCGTAAAACCGGCTCGGGCCTGAATAGCCCGCTTCATAAATCGCATCGGTTACCCGCGCTTCGCTTTCCAGCGCCAAGGCGGCGCGGCGCGCCCGTTCGGCGCGGGCAAAGGCCGCAGGCGTCACCCCGGTTGCGCGCTTGAACAAGCGATGAAAGTGGTGCGGGGCATAGCCAACGCCCGCTGCCAACAACTCCAAAGCCGGCGGTTCTTCAGCCCGCAACATTTCAAGCGCCTTTACCAGCGCGACTTCATCGCGACCGGCGTCGTCAGGCAGGCACCGCTTGCAAGCGCGCAAGCCATGCTCGCGGGCCGCAGCGCCATCGTCAAAGAAGCGGACGTTGGAACGCGCCGGATGGCGCGCGGCGCAACTGGGGCGGCAATAAATGCCTGTCGTCAAGACGCCGGTAACAAATCGGCCGTCAAAACTCCGGTCACGCCGCATCACAGCTGCCCATGCGGTATCAGCGTCAATCATCGTGGGTCCGTTCTATCGCTGCGGAAAAACAGCCATGCGCAGCGTTGTGCGCATGAATATAGGCGATCTCTGAACTGTCGAATAGTTCGCGAATCCGCAAATCCGCTTCACCCGGAAGAGCGAGCGTTGCGTTGCGCAAATTCCCGTCAGCATCAAAAGCCCGCAGAGCAATGGGGCGGCCTTCAAACACCGGTGGCGTGCGATCAATATATTCGGCTGCAGCTTGCGCCTTTTCGCGAACATAAATCGCATAGGCCGATCGATAGGGCGTCGCGACATCGTGACTGACATGATGGAACAGGATCAGGCTTTCGCCTACTTCCGCGTCCTCCAGTGACACGCGGCAGGGGAAGCCCCTGCTCGCGGTTGCGGTCACCCTGCGGGCGTTCATTGAGGCAAGTTCAACGTCGCTCATCGCAAACATATGCGCATGTGCGGCAGGAACGAGTCCGGCAATCTTATAGGTCATGGCTTCATCCTCATCTTAAATGTGGATTTCGCCATTAGCCATGCGCGCCCGCTACCGCGTCCCGATTCTTGCTTTCAAAATTTCAGCCGCCACAGGCCTTGAACAAGGCCAGCGTCCTCTCGCGGGCCAGTTCGGAGCTCGGCTCATGATAATCCTTGCGCCGGTCGCTATTGAAACCGTGATTGGCGTCGTAAACAAAAATCTGCGCGGTCGGGTGCGCCTTTTCGATCAGCGCCTCGACACCCTCCATCGGGATGCCTTGGTCGAAGCGGCCGAAATGGGCGATGGTGGCACAGCGCGGGGCTTCGTTCGCAAAAATGGTCGGAACCATGCTGCCATAATAAGAGGACGCGGCGGCGAGATCGGGGCTGATTTGCGCCATCCGCCAGGCAACCGAGCCGCCATAGCAATAGCCGGTGATGAAGACTGGACCTTTGTCCTTCAACGCGTCGATG
>JALREL010000167.1 GCA_023262005.1 Sphingorhabdus sp.
CAGTCGGTGTGCTTTTTGGCATTGCCAACGTAGGTGATGCACGCGTCAAGGGCGTCGAAGCCGACGTTCGGTGGCGTCCAGCAGATGGGCTTGATGTCCGTTTCGGGGTTGGCATGATCGATACGGAAGTAACCAGATCGATAGTTGCGGGTGTGACGAAGGGCAGTGTTTTAGCAAATTCGCCACGATTTACTCTCAACGGCCTCGTGAAATATGAGTGGTCCCTCTCCGATCAAGCTAAAGCTGACATCACACTTTCAGGTAACTATCAAAGCCGAGTTCGCTTCGACATCGTACGTAGTCCGGTGGAAGCTATCGAAGGTGGCTATTTCCTTGGAAATGCAGAAATCGGCGTATCCATAGGCGATCATTGGCGGGCTTCGGTCTGGGTAAAAAATCTTTTTGACGATCTTTATCGGACGCAAGCTCTCAACACGAGTGTGGGTTGGACTACCCAATATGGCCTACCGCGTACTGCAGGCGCCAACATCGCCTATAAGTTTTAGGTGTTCGGAGCTGTGGCTGGCCTAAAAAATGCCCCACAGCTCCGCCTAGCGACATCAGGCATCGCCACCCGCGCTATTTGAATCCGTTTGGACAGCGCAAGACTTCTGTGAACCACCGTGTTGTCAAAGCTGCAGCTCCACTCACCGACGAAAGCCAGTCGACTGCGCTGATATATTCGCACCTCGGTCGAATTTGAGGGCAAAATTTGACGTCAAAGCAACAATAACCAATATTTCTGCAAATGTTACCAAGGCCTTTTGACGAACTTTGCGACCGTTATCTGTCGATTTTTTCCGTAAGTGGTCAGTCCGCTTTCGGTCCACAATCGGAAGCTGAACGACTGGCGGCTTTTAGCAGATACCCCGGACCTTACAAACGGCCGAAAAGTTGTCGTGTCCAACCAGTCCGCTTATATTACTTAATGTCGGAAAGCAGACCTTCGTTGAGCCTTTGAACCAATGACAACTAAAGAGTGCTCGAACCTTTTGCCTTTATGACGGGAATTGGGCGCAAAGCTGCCAAGAGCCTCATCGTTTCAACGGCCGGTTTCAGGATATTGCAAATCGTCGCTGAGCGACCCAGATGGGTCGGACATGGACGGTCAATTGTGGCTATCTCCCAGATTTCTTACTATTCATAAAGCGCCGGCGAACCGCCGCGGTAGAGAAAAAACTCTTTTAAAACATATATATAACTGAGAGAGAGTTGGTTGGGGGGCGCTCTCGCACCGCCACTTTCCAGACATTTCGAGCATCCGCAATTTACACGCGGATAATTGTTTAGGTGATCGTGACCGAGCGTTCTAGGCTGCTTGTCCAAGGCCTGCGGTTTTTGCCCTCGCCGGTCCTGAAAGGAACACCGAGATGAAAACGACGCTGGAAATAGCAATCGCCGCATTTGCCTTAACAAGCATGGGAACAGCGTCTGCAGCCGAGTCCGCCGCGCCTTTTGCGACCGATGTTTCCGGATCATCGGTTGTATGGGGCGGCTGCCCGCCGATCTTTACCGGCGCCTGCCAAATGACAGTGCTACAGGGCGATCCTTCAAAGCCCAATTCGGACGTCGTATTGAAAGTCGGTCCAGGCAACACCCTGCCCTTGCACAAGCACAGTTCAGCAGAGCGAATGATCCTTTTGACTGGCGAATTGCAGGTAAAATATGATGGCTCTGAGGCAGTAATCCTGAAGCCTTCGCATTACGCATATGGTCCCGCAGGCCTGCCGCATGTCGCCGCCTGCGTTAGCGATGTTGCCTGCACATTGTTTATCGCGTTTGAGGGTGCTGTGGATGCGGAATTGGTGTCCCACCCCGGACATTGAGTTTCGAAAACAGCGAAATGGCTGAGTCGATTTTCCGGATTGCCTCCTCATAAGAGTATGATCGAATTCCCATGATATTTACAACCACATTGGTTGTAATATCTCGAGCCGACAAAAGTATCGTTACAGGTAGTACAGTTAACCTGAACATTTATATTTATTGTATTTCAATTGCATAAGATACTCGCTGCGGAGCTATCGACTAGATTTCGGCGTTTCACGCCTTCAGCTTTCAGCGCATAATCTTGATCTAAATCAAATCAATTATGAAACAAATCGCACAGTATCACTCATGCAATGTGTTGGGGAGTGGGTGGCATGGAATACACCGATCAAAACTTCATTCCATTTTTAATGGTGGGACTAATCCTGATTGTGAATCTTGGTACATGGATGATGGACAATCCATGCAATCCAGCGTTGAGCTCGGCTATAATGTCCGGTGGCGCACTTTTGTTCATTTACCTCGCGATGCGAAAAGGTAGCTGATACCGCTTATTCAGGCTCGCTCCGCAGCTATCGGATGCGGTTTGCTGATCCAGCGCGTGACGTCTCGAATTCGGCTTGCAGGGTGGGTCATTGCCCACCCATTTCGAAAGACTATTTCTCTTCCGCCAATTGCCCGCCGTTGGAAGCGTTTTCGCCGAATGCGCTGGTGGTACCATCGATCATCATCTGGATCTCTTCATTGGCATATTTTTCGGCATCGGCTTGTTTCGAACCGAAGCTTTTCTCCGATTTTACCAGCATTTCAAAATAGGTCTGCCGTTCTGTCGGACAGGCCTTCTGGATCGCGTCATTGAATTCAGCACCCGATTTCTTGACCTTTACCGCTTCGTTATGCTCGCGGATCAGGCAGTTGTTGAAGCCCTTGCGCGCGTCATCGAGCGGATCGCCCTTCATGGCTGCCATGTTGAGCGCCATGGCCAGCGCCAAGCTTGTCATCATCATAAGCTGTTGCTCCCCAGTTTGTGCGAACGTTGACTAACGTCTTCCCCGCACCGTGGTTATCACAACGGTGCGGGATGCTGCAATGTTCCATATTGCAACTGAATCGTCGCTGAACCCTTGGTTTAGCGGATGCGTTTTCCACCTTTTACAACTGCGTCGACCGACTCGAGTTCGCGGACATTGGCGAGCGGATCGCCATCGACCGCAATGATATCGGCAAAACGGCCGACCTCAATCGCGCCAACATCCTTTTCACGACCCAGCGCCTGCCCCGCGTTGCGCGTCGCGGCCTGGATCGCTTCGAGCGGACTCATGCCATATTCGACCATCACCCGAAACTGCTTGCCGATTTCGCCATGCGGCATCACGCCAGCGTCGGAGCCAAAGACCATCTTCACGCCTGCCTTGTGCGCCTTGCGGAAATTGTCGCGCTGGATCTGCGCGACTTCGCGATCCTTGCGCAAATTATCCTCCAGCACGCCATTTTTCGCGCCTTCGGCCTGCGTATATTCGGTGTTGTAGATATCCATAGAGAACCAAACCGGGCGGGCGCGTGCAGCCGCCAGCTTGATGCCTTCATCGTCGACAAGGCTGGCATGTTCGATGGTGTCGATACCGGCCTTGATCGCGGCCTTGATGCCATCCGCGCCATGGGCATGCGCCGCAACGCGGACGCCCCATTGATGCGCCTCTTCGGCGATTACCCGAAGATGATCCTCGGAAAGCTGCTGCTGACCGGGTTCGGTATTGCGCGAGAATACCCCGCCGGTCGCACAGACCTTGATAACCTCGGCCCCATATTTGCGCTGGCGGCGAACTTGGTAACGCAATTCATCAGGGCTATCGCCAATGCCCTCTTCCTTCTCAGGCTTTTCAAGGCTGGGGGGCAGGAAGGTGGAATCGCAATGGCCACCGGTTGCGCCGAGCGCATAGCCCGCGGGCACGATCCGCGGCCCAACCGCATAGCCATTTTCAATTGCTTGTTTGAGGCCGATATCGTTGCGGTTGTCCGAACCCACATTACGGACGGTGGTGAAACCGGCATCGAGCATGGCCTTGGCACTGCCGACCGCGGTCATGCCCCAGAAGCTATCGGTAAATTCGAGGCCGCGATAGCCACCGATGTCAGCAGGACCATCGAGATGGACGTGCATGTCGATCAGGCCGGGAAGCAGCGTTTTGTCACCCAGATCGATATGGGTAACGTCGGCACCCCACTTGACTGTGCGGGCATTGGCAATGCTTGTAATGCGGCCATTATCGTCCACGAAGATGGCGGGATTCTCGACCATCTTGCCAGTCATTACGTCGAGCATACGCGCGCCGGTGATGACGGTGTTGGCGAGCGCGGAAGTGGATTGAACCGCCAATATCGCCGCGGCACCCGTTGCCAAAAGTCGCGCTTTGCCGCGCAGGTTATCAGTCAATTTCATGAGCTTTGCCTCCCGAATCTGTTGCCTGAACTTAGGCAGATCGGGAGGCGAAATGACAATGATTTTTACATCGATGATGTATTAGCGATGGCTCGCATCAAATGTGCAACGCCTTCCCATAGGCCCCAAGCACGCTCTCATGCATCATTTCGGAAAGCGTCGGATGCGGGAAGACGGTGTGCATGAGCTCCGCCTCCGTGCTCTCGAGCGTGCGAGCGATGCCGTAGCCCTGGATGAGCTCGGTGACCTCGGCGCCGATCATGTG
>JALREL010000032.1 GCA_023262005.1 Sphingorhabdus sp.
GGCCCACGTGGGTGATGCGGCCTTCTTCGTTGTCAAAGAAGGCCAGGTCGCCTTCGACCGCTTCTTCGAGAAAATCCACCGTTTGGCCCTGATTGGCCTGCTGATGGGCGTCGCGAAGTAGGTTGATGCCCGCCATACGGAAGCTGACCTGGGTGAGGCCGCTGCAATCGATGCCAAAAGTGCTGCGGCCGCCCCAGAGGTAGGGTGCATTCAAAAAAGTAAAGGCGTGGCGGACCACCTGGTCGGGCGTTGGATTGAGCTCGGCGAGCGGACCGTGGTATTGATACGTATCGTCACCTAATTCCAAGTTGCCGTCCGTGAGAAAGGGCAAATAAGACCCCGCTACCACGGTTCGGCTCTTCATCGGCTGTGCGTGGTCGACCAGATCGACGGCACTGGCTACCACGGGCTGGGGTCGGTCTAACTGGCTTCGGTACGAGTCGCGGCTGAGCGAAACAGTCTGCTGCGTGAGCACCCATCCTTCGTAGCCGTCGTGACCCAAGCGGACTTGGCTCCACTCACGATCGTGTCCAAGCACTTCAAAGACTTCACCGAAGAGGCCTTGGTTGACCATTTCGCTGCGGTGTGCCGGTTCGCGGCGCATGGGGGTGAGGCTGAACGGAAAAGTGCCGAACATGCGGGAAAGATACGCCGGGCGTGCCGGACTACGCACCATAAACAACTATATACGTATAAAATGTACGTATGCATACCGTAGTTTGCTAACTTTGGGGTATGAGTGCATTTACCACGAGCCTTCCCGACGAGTTGCTGCTCCAGCTCGCGGCCAAAGCCGAACAGTATGGGCTGCCCCGCAATCGATTTATTGAACGGGCGTTGCGGATTTACCTAGAGCAGCTTGATCGGGCGGAATTCCGCGCCTCCTACCAACGAATGGCGCAGGATTCCGAAACCCTAATTCTGGCGGAACAGGGAATGAACGAGTACCTTAACCAGATCGGAGATGCCCCGTCAAGGTGAGCTTTGGACTGCGGACCTAGACCCGGTTAAGGGGAGCGAACAGGCGGGGTATCGACCCGTCTTAGTGGTCAGCGGAGACCTTCTCAACGACAACCTCCAGGTGCGTTGGGTCGTGCCGTTGACCTCCAAACTTCCTGGATACATGGGAAACCCCCAGCTCATGCCCACGTTGGAAAACGGCCTTGCGCAACCAAGTGAAGTGCTGGTTTTGCACCTGAGAAGCATGGATCGCTCTCGATTAGTCGCTCGCCTGGGAAGGGTAGAAGACGAAACCATGCAGCGCGTGCACGATACCGTCCATAAAATCCTGCGGTACTGAATATTCCCGCGTCGGGCGCTCTTAAAACGAAATCGAAAACTCCGGCTCGACCGAAACGTCGATCAGAGCACCGCTTACCGGATGCGCAAACTGGATGCGCTGGGCGCATAAGTCGATGCCGGCGTCGACTTATGCGCCCTTGATCGGACAACCGCAGACGGGCGGCGCGGATTGGCGAGCGGACCCATGATCGTATCCGCATCAAGGCCGTTACCAACCTTCACCTTGCCCGTCCGCTCATTGAAGCCGGCCACAAAGCGGTCATAAATGCCTTCCTGCACATAAAAGCGCGTCGGCGAGATGCAGACTTGGCCGGCGTTGCGGAATTTCTGCGTGACAACGATATCGAGGGTCTTTTCGAGGTTGCAGTCGTCAAAAACCAGCACCGGCGCATGCCCGCCCAATTCCATCGTAACCCGTTTCACACCATCGGCGGCGAGCTTCATCAAATGCTTGCCAACCGGAATGGAGCCGGTGAAGCTCAACTTGCGGATGACAGGTGAGCCCAGAAGGTGACGGCTGACCATATCGGGTACACCGAAAACAAGCTGTGCAACGCCAGCGGGAATTCCGGCATCGGCGATGCAGCGCATGATTTCGCTGGTTGACCCTGGGGTTTCTTCGGCGGGCTTGGCGATCACCGAACATCCGGTCGCAAGCGCAGCCGCAACCTTTTTCGACATCAGCGAAACCGGGAAGTTCCACGGAGTCAGCGATGCGACCGGGCCCACCGGCTGCTTCAGCACCATTGCGCGCTGGCCCGCAGGACGCAACGCGATGCGGCCATAGCTGCGCTTCGCTTCTTCGGCGCAATATTCGAAGACTGCAGCGCAGGAGAGGGTTTCGGTGCGCGCTTCAGCGAGCGGTTTACCCTGCTCCATCGTCAACAGCGTCGCGATATGTTCTACCCGCTCGCGGATCAATGCTGCGGCCTTGTGCAAGATAACCGCGCGGGCATTGACATCGGTCGCACGCCACAGCGCAAAGCCTTTTTCCGAAGCTGCCAATGCTTCATCAAGATCTGTTGCCGTTGCCAGCGGAATTTCGGCAATCACCTTGCCGGTGGCGGGGTTGAGCACCTGATGGACGTCGCGGCCTTCGCCCGATCGCCATGTGCCATTGATGTAAAGGGCGGGATCCGCCTGATATTCGCGTGTCATGAAAGTCCTGCGACAAAGATAAGTTATGGCAATCATCTAAGCGCTTTGCAGCAGGTTGGAAAGACCGACCCGTTTTAACCCGGGCTTTACCCCCCTGCGATTAAAGTCCCTATCCAATGGACCAGCCAAATCTGAAAACCCGACTGCCTCTGGCGGTTTTACGGCTCATGCGCTGGTTCGCGCCAACGGTACCGCGGTCAATCCGCGGGGCACTCCATGCGACCCAGCTCGATAATGTGCGTTCGCAAGTTCCGATGTTGCTCGCCGTGGCGGCGCTCAACACCTGCATCGTCATGGCCGTTTGCTGGAACAGCGGGCTGCCGTTTGCAAACTATGGCTGGATGTCGGGACTGATCATCTATTGTTTCGCGCGGATGACGATCTGGCGCAGAATTCTTGCAAAGCCGGTTTCTCCAGAAAAAGTGCCGAAAATCCTCAAAGCAAATGTCGGCCTTTCGGTCGGAATGATGGGCCTCTTGGGAATCGCTGCATCATTCACGTTTGTGGCGGGCACTTTTGCCTATCAAACGCTGATCCCCGTTTCGCTGGCTTTCGGGGCTACCGCGATTGCCCATTGCCTGTACACGCTGCGCCCCGCGGCGATCGGCGTTCTGCTGATCGGGATCACGCCGGTTGCCCTGTCGATGATCCTGTCCGGGGATTTCAACGCCAAGATGCTCGGCATTTCGATGTTGAGCGTCGAAGCGCTGATGATCCGCTTTGTCACTGCCCAATATGATCGGATGATCGAAGGGCTGTTTCTTGCACAGCAGATTCGTGAACTCGCCGACACTGACCCGCTGACGAGCCTTCCCAACCGACGTGCCATCATGTCGACAATCGAAGCCGAATTGAAACAGCGAAGGCCGCGTTTCGGCATCGCGCTGCTCGATCTGGACGGGTTCAAACAGGTGAATGACAGCATGGGCCACCATGCCGGTGACCTGATGCTTTTGGGCGTCGGCGCGCGACTGTCAAACGCCGCTGAAGCCAAAGACAGTGTGGGCCGGCTGGGTGGTGATGAATTCATCGTGCTGTTCCGGAATGTCGAAAACAAGGCAGAGCTTTCTGCACGGACGACGGCCTTGCTGGCCGCGCTCTGCCGACCCATCGAAATCGATGGCGCACCGACGCCGGTGGCGGCCAGCCTTGGATTTGCGCTTTACCCCGACGATGGGGAAACGATTCGCGAGGTGATGCACGTGGCCGACACAGCGCTCTATGCAGAAAAGCGGTTGAGCAAAGCGCGCCCACAAGCCGTAGCGTCAAGCCGCCAAGCCGCCGCCTGAGGCGCAGAATCGGGCTTCCCAAATGCTTTTCCTGCTGCCAGCTTGGGCAGTGAGAGAGCATGGGAGGAACAAATATGGCAGAAATGGTAACCATCACCGATGGGCTTCGCTTTCCCGAGGGCCCGGTGGTCATGCCCGATGGCAGCGTTATCCTGACCGAAATCGCACGCGGCACAATCACCCGCGTAAAGCCCGATGGAAGCAAGGAAACGGTGGCGAAAGTGGGCGGAGGTCCCAACGGGCTTGCGCTTGGCCCGGATGGCAAACTCTATTGCTGCAACAATGGCGGGTTCGAATATGTCGAGGCGAATGGCTATCTCGCCCCGCATGGCATCGCCAACGACTATTCTGGCGGTCGGATCGAGCGGATCGATATCGAAACCGGCGCGGTCGAGGTGCTTTATAAGTCGGGCGATTTCGGCTGCGTGCTGCGCGGGCCCAACGATATCGTCTTCGACGAACATGGCGGCTTCTGGTTCACCGACCATGGCAAGGTCGATTATGCCAAGCGCTGTCACGACATTGTGGGCATTTTCTATGCTAAAGCTGATGGCAGCCATTTGGAAGAAGTGATCTTCCCGTCGAACAATCCTAATGGCGTCGGCCTCGCGCCCGATGGCAGCGCGCTTTATGCTGCCGAAACCTACACTTGCCGGTTGATGAAGTTCAACATCACCGCGCCCGGCAAAGTTGCGCCCGATGCCGGCCCCGGCGGTCCTGGCATCCCGCTCTATCGCCCGGCCGGCTATAAATTCTTCGACAGCCTCGCGATGGAAGCGAGCGGAAATATCTGCGTTGCCACAATTGGAGAATGCGGGATCAGCGTGATTTCGCCCGAGGGTGATCTGGTCGAATTTGTCGAGACTGATGATATTTTCACCACCAATATCGCGTTCGGCGGCGAAGACATGATGGATGCCTATATCACCCTTTCGGGAAGCGGCCGTCTAGTGAAGACGCGCTGGAACCGCCCCGGCCTGAAACTCCAATATTGAAACTCGCCCGATGTCGCGCCTGCATATCGAAGCCCATGTCGTCGACCGGATCGGTTGGTTGCGGGCGTCGATATTGGGCGCGAACGACGGCATTGTTTCGACCGCCAGCCTGATCGCGGGCGTTGCTGCCGCAGGGGCAGCGCAGTCGACCATCCTGCTGACCGGCGTTGCCGGGCTGGTTGCTGGCGCGATGTCGATGGCGGCAGGTGAGTATGTTTCGGTCAGTTCGCAAGGCGATGCCGAAAAGGCGGATATTGCTCGTGAGTCGAGAGAGCTTGAAACCCAGCCCGAATTCGAACGAGAGGAGCTGATCGGCATCTATGAAAAGCGCGGGCTCGACCGCGACTTGGCCGAAAAGGTTGCGACGCAGCTGATGGAGGGCGATGCGCTCGAAACCCATCTGCGCGATGAGTTGGGGCTGACCAGCGAAATGTCGGCACGTCCGGTGCAGGCGGCCTTGGCGTCGGCCGCCAGCTTTGCTGCTGGTGCCGCACTGCCACTGGCCTTGGTTCCTGTCTTTCCCGGCCCGTCGCTGGCATGGATCGTTTCGGGCGCTTCGCTGCTCTTTCTTGCCATATTGGGTGTGGTCGGTGCAAAGGCTGGGGGCGCCCCTATGGGCAAGGCGGTGGCGCGGGTCACTTTCTGGGGTGCAGTTGCAATGGGGGCAACGGCAGGCATTGGTGCGCTGTTCGGAACAACGGTAGGATAGGAATCATGGCTGCTACTGCGTGGGCGATCGACATTGATAGGGATGATGTCAGCAAGACTGAGATTGTGACGGCTTCCACCGAAGTCGGCCCCGGTGAGATATTGGTGCATGTTGATAGCTTTGCCATGACGGCCAACAACATCACTTATGCCGTGTTTGGAAAGCCTGCCGGCCTGTTTGGCAACGAACAGGGCTATTGGGATTTCTTCAGCGAACGCGGCACTCCAGGGCGCCTTCCCGTCTGGGGCTTTGCGACGGTGCTGGTCAGCGATGTCGAAGGTGTCGCTCCAGGGGACCAATATTATGGCTATTATCCGATGGCGAGCCATGCGGTGCTGACCCCCGGCCATATTGGCGGCGGCAGCTTTGTCGATGTGACGCCGCGGCGCACGACATTGCCGCCAATCTACAACCAGTATCAACGGGTTGAGGCGATCCCAGACTATAAGCCTGAACATCATGACTATTGGCCAGTGTTCCGCCCGCTGTTCCTCACCGGTTGGCTGATCGCCGACCAGTTTGAAGATGAAGGCGATTATGGCGTGCAGCAATTGCTGATTGCCAGCGCGTCGAGCAAGACCGCAATCGGCCTTGGCCACGCGATGAAGCAGCGCAGCGATCGTCCGCGCACCATCGGCCTTACCAGCAAGGCCAATGCGGCGGGGCTCGCCGACCTTGGTATTTATGATCAGGTGGTCGCCTATGACGATATTGCCACGCTCGATGCATCGGTGCCCTCGGCTCTTGTAGATATGGCGGGCAGCGGTGCTGTCACCGCAGCGGTGCACCGCCATTTTGGCGACGCGATCAAATATTCGATGGTCGTCGGCAAATCACATTGGGATGCAGCGCCCGAAATGGGTGAACTGCCCGGTGCCCCCCGCGAAGGTTTCTTCGCCCCCGGCCGCAGCCAGAAACGCATCGCCGATTGGGGTGCGCGCGGCTTTGGCGAACGCATTGCAGCGGCATGGCTCGGCTTCATGGAAGTTGCGCCCAATATCGCCAGCATCGACAAGCGCAGCGGCAGCGACGGTGCGCTTGCCGCCTATCACGAAGTATTGAGCGGCAAAGCCGATCCAAAGACAGGAATTATCGTCACCCCATGAAACATAGCCATGTGATTTTCGATTTCGGCGGAGTGATAACTTCGTCGCCCTTTGAAGCGTTCAATCGTCTTGAGGCGGAGCGCGGATTGCCGCGCGATTTCGTCCGCACCGTCAATTCGACCAACCCCGATGACAATGCCTGGGCCAAGTTTGAGCGTGCGGAAATCGACGTGGAAGGGTTCGACGCCTTGTTTGCGGCAGAGGCTGAAGCCTTGGGCCATGCACTCGACGGGGCATCGGTGATCGCCTGCCTCGCGGGTGATGTGCGACCCTATATGGTGACGGCGCTCGACCGGCTGAAGGACCAAGGTTTTGGTGTTGGTTGCATCACCAACAATGTGAAAGCAGGCCGAGGTGCCGCCATGGCCCGCAGCGAAGACAAGGCGCTGGAGGTCGAAAGCATCATGGCGCGTTTCGACCATGTGATCGAAAGTTCGAAAGCCGGCGTCCGCAAACCCGATCCGCGCATCTACCAGATGATGTGCGAAGCGCTGTCGGTTACGCCTGAAAACTGCATCTATCTGGATGATCTGGGCATCAACTGCAAACCCGCCGCCGGGCTCGGCATGCATGCCATCAAGGTGACCAGCGGGGAACAGGCGCTCGCTGATCTGGAAGCGGTGCTGGGGATGCAACTGCGATAGGCTTGCCCTTGCGGAAAGCTGACCGAGGCGTTAGGTGGCGGGCCTCTCCCAACACCAACCGTAAGGTCGGAATCCCATGAAAAAACTCTATCCCGATGCTAAAGCTGCACTTGATGGCTTGCTGAAGAATGACCTGTTGATTGCCAGCGGCGGCTTTGGCCTTTGCGGCATTCCTGAACGCCTACTCGATGCAGTGCGCGACAGTGGCGTCACCGGTCTCACCTTTGTTTCGAACAATGCGGGCATCGACAATGAAGGCATCGGCAAGCTTCTTCGTACCAAGCAGGTGAAGAAGATGATTTCTTCCTATGTTGGCGAGAACAAGGAATTTGAACGCCAATATCTTTCGGGCGAACTTGAAGTCGAATTCTGCCCGCAGGGTACATTGGCAGAGCGGATGCGCGCAGGCGGCGCTGGCATCCCCGGTTTCTATACCAAGACCGGCGTCGGCACACAGGTGGCCGAGGGTAAGGAAGTAAAGGTCTTCGACGGTGAGGAATATATCCTCGAACGCGGTATCTTCGCCGATCTCAGCCTGGTGAAGGCTTGGAAGGCCGACGAAAGTGGCAACGTCGTTTTCCGCAAGACGGCGCGCAACTTCAACGTACCGGCTGCGACATGCGGCAAGGTGTGCGTGGTCGAGGTTGAGGAAGTGGTGCCGGTGGGCAGCCTTGATCCCGATGCGATCCATTTGCCCGGCGTCTATGTGCAGCGCATGATCGTTGGCGCGCCTTATGACAAAAAGATCGAGTTTCGTACCGTCCGTGAAAGGGAAAGCGCATGATCCGGGGTTTGGCAGTAAGCATTGCCGCGTTGG
>JALREL010000054.1 GCA_023262005.1 Sphingorhabdus sp.
GATTCCATCTCAAGCTGCTGGAGATAGTCGGGCAACAGCCGCAAGCGCTCATCATAAGCGAAAACCGCGCGGGTCTGGCACTTTCGCGCTTGCGCATAATACAGATCCGCAAATGCAGCTTGTACTGGAGCATTCTGGGCCAGTGGCGCTGTCCGGAAATGGCGATCCATTTCCGCAGCCCCTTCGAGCAGTTCTTCAAACGCAGCCCAGCCCAACGCCGCCGCAACCGGAAAGCCGATCGAGCACCACAGCGAGTAGCGGCCGCCGACACTCTCTGCAAAAGGCAATATGCGGCTTTGGTCGACGCCCCATTCCATCGCCTTTTCGGGAGCCGCAGTCAGCGCGATGACCTGTCCATAGGGGTCTTCAACGCCGCCATCGCGCAGCCATTCAAGCGCGCTTTCCGCGTTCATCAGCGTTTCGGTGGTTGTGAAGGTTTTAGACGCAACCGCAACCAGTGTCGCCTTGGGGTCCATATCCTTGATTGCTTCGGCGAGTGCGGTCGCGTCGACATTGGAAACGACCTTTGTGTCGAAACGCAAACCGTCACGTCCAAGCGCATCGATGAGCAGCTTCGGGCCAAGCGCTGAACCGCCAATACCGATATGCAGGATATGCTTGATCTCTCCAAATGCACCCGCTTCGATCACCTCGATCAGCCCGCGCATGCGGTTATGCAGCGCCTTTGCCTGCGCTACATCATCCGCCGAACCATTGCCGCGTTCGGCAGCATGTGTGGCGGCCCGACCTTCGGTTGTGTTGATCACCGCGCCCGAAAACAGCTTCTCACGGGCCCCATCGATGTCCATCGCAGTTGCCAGTTCTGCAAAGACCGTCTGCAAATCAGCATCCAGATGGGTCTTGGAAAAATCGAAACGCAGTCCCGATTGCGAAATAGTCATCATGTCGACGCGCGTCGCATCCTCATCGAACAATGCTTCCAAAGTCTTGGCAGGCATGTTTTCGATGGCAGCCCATATATTTGCGGTCATTGTATTTTCCTTGGAACGGAGAATCTCGGCACTGGCCAATAGCGCGGACGCTTATTAGAAGGCAAGTGCCGTAACATCGGCAAATGCATGAAATCGAATGTCGGGGCATCGCAATTGACTGAAACCACAGAGACCCAAAATGCCGATGCAGGCAAAAGCAACGCCTCTGAATGGCGCGAATATGGGCTTTTCCTGCTGAAGCTGGCGGCTTTGGTCCTGATTTTCCGCAGCTTTATCTTTGCACCTTTCAACATTCCGTCGGAATCGATGCATCCGCGCCTCTTGATTGGCGATTACCTGCTCGTTTCCAAATGGCCCTACGGCATTTCTCGCTATAGCTTCCCGCTGTCACCGGAAGTTTTCGAGGGAAGGGTGTTCGGCCAATTGCCCGCGCGCGGTGATGTGGTTGTGGTGCGTGCGCCAGGCGATGCCAATGTCGATTATATCAAACGCGTCATCGGCCTTCCCGGCGATGTCGTGCAGATGCGTGCCGGCATTTTGGAGATCAACGGCAAGCCTGTGAAGAAAGAACGGGTTGGCGATTTTGTCACCCCGGTCACTCAGGGGATGCGCGATGCGGCGGCGCTGGAAGGGACTGCCTATCCGTGCTGGAAACCTGAATATGAGCAGCCAGCCAGCGGTGGCGGAACCGAGTGTCGCTATCCGCAATATCGCGAAACGCTTCCCGAAGGGAAAAGCTATCTCTCGCTCGATATCGAACCTTATCAAAAAGGCGATGACACCGATCCGATCGTGGTGCCGGAAAACCAGTTGCTGTTGATGGGCGACAATCGCGATCGCAGCGCCGATAGCCGCTATCCCGCAGATGGCATTTGGCTTGGGCTTGTCCCCACAGAAAACCTTATCGGCCGCGCACAGTTCGTCGTTTTTTCGACCGATGGCTCCGCCCGTTGGTTGCTCCCATGGACTTGGTTCTCCGCAGCGCGCTGGGATCGCATCGGCAAAGGCTTTTGACCTTGCCTGACCTTTCAACCTGGCTTGAGGATATCGTAGGCGCATCGCCCACCGACTTGCGACTGTTCGAACAGGCGCTGACCCATGGCAGCACGGGTGCCGCGCACTACCAGCGGCTCGAATTTCTGGGAGACCGCGTCTTGGGATTGGTCGCAGCTTCGATGCTCTTCCAGCGCTTTCCAGAAGAACCAGAAGGCCGCCTGTCGCATCGCCTCAATGCATTGGTCGCTGGAAGCACCTGTGCTGAGGTTGCCCGGGAAATAGGCCTGCAGGCCCATATGCGGCTCGGCAAGCAGGCACGCGATGATGGTGCCAAGGAAAGCGACTATGTGCTGGGTGACATGGTCGAAGCGTTGATCGGGGCGATCTACCTCGACCTAGGCCTTGATCGCGCGCGCAGCTTTATTGAGCGTTATTGGCGCCCCTTGCTCGAATCCGCCAAAGCCGCACCAAAGCACCCGAAATCGGCGTTGCAGGAATGGTGTGCCGCGAACAATCGCAAAGTGCCCGAATATGAGGTGACGCACAAAGAAGGCCCGCCGCATGCGATGCGCTTTGAAGTGACAGTTACGGTAAAAGGCTTTGACCCGGTATCGGCAACAGCCAATAGCAAACAGGCGGCTGAAACTGCCGCCGCCAAGGCCTTTCTGGAGAAAAATGCATGACACAGCGTTGCGGCCATGTCGCCATTATCGGCGCGCCCAATGCAGGCAAGTCGACCCTCGTCAATGCGTTGGTCGGGCAAAAGGTGGCGATCGTCAGCCCCAAGGCGCAGACGACCCGCACCCGCCTGATGGGCATTGCCTTGGAGGGGGACGCGCAGATCATCCTCGTCGACACGCCGGGCATTTTTGCACCCAACCGCCGGCTCGATCGGGCCATGGTGGCCGCTGCGTGGGAAGGTGCGTCTGACGCGGACCTGATCCTGATGGTGGTAGATGGCCGCGCCGGAGCTGGGCCTAAGGTCGAGAAAATCCTCGAAGGATTGGTAAACCGGCCCGAGAAGAAATGGCTGGTGCTCAACAAGGTTGATATCGCAGCGAAGGAAAAGCTGCTCGCGCTCACCGAAAAAATCCTCGGCCTGTGTCCGTTTGAGCAAATATATTATGTCAGCGCATCGACGGCAGACGGCCTTGCAGAACTGAAATCAGCTATTGGTGCATCGATGCCGGAGGGCGAGTGGCATTTCCCCGAAGACCAGGTTTCCGATGCGTCCGAACGCCTCGCCGCGGCCGAAATCACCCGCGAGCAGCTTTACCTGCAATTGCATGAAGAACTGCCCTATGCGAGCACGGTCGAAACCGAAAAATATTCGGAACGGCCCGACGGCAGCATCGAAATCTACCAGCAGATTCTGGTCGAGCGCGAAACACAACGGGCCATCGTGCTTGGCAAGGGCGGCAGCCGGATCAAAGCGATTGGTGCCGCAGCGCGCAAAGAAATTGGCGATTTGATGGGCGTTCCCGTCCATCTCTACCTTCACGTCAAGGTGAAGGCAGGATGGGACGAAGACCGCGGGGTCTATCGAGACATGGGGCTCGATTGGGTCGAGTAGCTATTTCTTTTTAGCAGCCGCTTTTTTGGCAGGCGCTTTTTTAGCCGCAGCCCTACTACCTGAGTGTGAAACAAAAGCAATCAAAGTAGTAGCGCTCATCATCGATCATTCTCTCCAGAAGAATTCTGCGGATGTCGCACATCAAGCAAAGAAAGAA
>JALREL010000100.1 GCA_023262005.1 Sphingorhabdus sp.
CGGAGATCGGTTCGAACTGGGTGGTCGGCGTCGTCGGCCAGCTCCAGCTCGACGTGCTGATTTCGCGGCTCGAGGCGGAGTATAAGGTTGATGCCTTCCTCGAACCTGCGCCCTATGACACCGCCCGCTGGCTGATAGGCAGCGATGCCGCGCTCAAGGCGTTTGCCCAGTTCAACGGCGGCAATATGGCGAAAGACCGTGACGGCAACCCGGTCTTCATGGCCCGCTCGTCATGGGATGTCGGCTACCAGCAGGAAAAAAATCCCGATCTGACTTTCAGCGCCACCAAGGAACGTTAAGCCGCAGGCCTCACCTCTACCGGCACGCCTGAAAAGGCGGCATTTCCCGAAAGCGGATCGAGCGCGTCCTCTTCGGTCAGATCGTTGATGCTCGCCCCGGCATGCGCCTGCGCGACCGCCATCGAAACGCCCGGCAGGTTGTGGCCCCAGCCATGCGGGATCGAAACCGTTCCGGGCATCATGTCGTCGGTCACCTCGACCGGCAGCTTGATCGCGCCGCTTTTTGAAGAGACTTCGGCCAGCGATCCATCCCCCAGATTGCGCGCGCGGGCATCGTCGGGATGGATCATCACTGTGCAGCGCTCGGGCCCCTTCACAAGCCGCGCGCTGTTGTGCAGCCAACTGTTGTTCGACCGCACATGGCGCCGCCCGATCAGCCGCAGGCGATCATCATTTTGATGCGCCAATGTTACGTAGAGCCTCTCGAGATCAGCCAACAGCGTGGCGGGCGCACAGTCGATCCTCTTGGTCGGCGTCCGCAGCCGTTCGGGAAGGCGCCCTGCCTGCAATGGCCCAAAGTCCTTGCCACTCGGCTCCGCTTCAACCTCTGCCAGCGATACGCCATAGGGGCCGGCTTTCAGAAGATTGTCGAGCAATTCGCGCGGGGTGGCCCGCTCGATCGGCACGCCGGATATCGCTTCGGCCAACTTGCGCAATATCTGCCAATCCTGCAGTGTCCCTTCCTCCGCCTCAAACAGCGGTTTCGAGAATTTTCCGAAATTGCGGATTGCAATGGGCAGCAGGAACAGGCCGTAATGCTCGCGCTCCAACGGCCCTGCCGGGGGCAGGATATAATGCGCGCGGCGGCTGGTGGCGTTGCGGTACATGTCGATCGAGACCATCAGGTCGAGGCTTTCGAGCGCCGCATCGAGCCGCCGGCCATTGGGCGTCGACAGCACCGGATTGCCCGCGACAACGAACAGCGCCCTGATCTGGCCTTCACCCGGCGTCTCGATTTCCTCGGCCAGTGTGGCAGCCGGAAATTCGCCCATCACCAAAGGATGCCCTGAAACGCGTGAGTGGCGACGCCCGATCGAACCAGGCCCAGCCATCTCGACGGTATCAACCAGCGGTGTTGGGAAAAGGAGCCCGCCTTCTCGGTCCAACTGCCCAGATGCGATGTTGATGAGTGCAATCAGCCAGGCATTCAATGTACCAAAGCTCTGCGTAGCTGCACCGATACGGCCGTAAAGTGCCGCGGGCCCGCTCACCATGCGATCGGCGAGCCATTGGATGTCGCTAACCGTTACGCCGCTTTGCGCAGCGCAGGTCTCACTGTCAAAGCCCGAAATCGCTTCGGCAACGGCATCCAGATTGTCGATATAATCGGGAAGCGCGGGGCGCTGTGGATGCGCGAGCACCGCCTTCAGCAATGCCACCAGCAGCAACCCGTCGGTTGCCGGACGGATGAACAAGTGGCGATCTGCAATCTTCGCGGTTTCTGTTCGCCGCGGATCGATCACCACCAATTGCCCGCCGCGCTTTTGCAGCGCTTTCGCCCGGTTGCGGAAATCGGGAACGGTCCAGACGCTGCCATTCGATGCCATCGGGTTGCCGCCCAATATGATCATCGTTTCGGTGCGGTCGATATCCGGCACGCCCCACAGTCCCGAATGGCCGAAAAGCGCGAGGTTGGCGACCATGTGCGGCATCTGGTCGACAGTGCTCGCCGAATAGATATTTTTCAGGCCCAACGCTTTCTTGAGCTCTCCCGATACCAGCGAATTGGCGTAGCTGTGGGCATTGGGGTTGCCGATATACATCGCCGCACCGCCGGGATCGCGCGCAAGGATTTCGCGGGTGCGCTCGCCAATTTCGGCAAAGGCCTGTTCCCAGCCGATTTCTTCCCAATTGTCGCCATTGCGTTTCAACGGTTTGCGCAGCCGGTCCGGATCATTTTGCAGATCGGCCAGCGCAGTCGCCTTGGGGCAGATATGCCCGCGCGAGAGCGCATTATCGGGATCGCCCTTGATCGAAATGATGTCGCGTCCCTCGGCGGTGACGATGATCCCGCAATTGGCTTCGCATATGCTGCAAGTGCGATGATGGGTTATGGGCATGGTCGACTCTCTCCTCGACAGGCACGCTATAGCGTTTGTGAGGGGATGCAAGGTTTTGGAGCGGTGCTTGACGACCGCATTGGCATACCGCAAATCCTCTCCAAAGGGAGAGATTCATGACCGACCACATCCTCGTCATCGACGAAGGCACCACTTCAACACGGGCGATGCTGTTTGCGAAGGACGGCACATGTCTTGGCAGTGCGCAGCGTCCTCTGACGCAGCATTATCCGGCGCCCGGTCTTGTCGAGCATGATGCCGCCGAAATCTGGGGTCTTACGCTCGAATGCGTGCGCGAGATGGTGGCACAGGCTGGCGGGGCGCATGCCATTGCCGGCATTGGCATCACCAACCAGCGGGAGACGGTGGTCTTCTGGGATAGGCGCACTGGCGAGCCACTGGCGCGCGCGATTGTTTGGCAGGACCGACGCACCGCTGACATGTGTGAGGCGCTGAAGATTGCGGGCAACGAACCCGATGTGCAGGCCAAAACCGGTTTGCTGCTCGACCCCTATTTCTCTGGATCGAAGATCGGCTGGGCTCTCCAGAACTGGCCGCAGTTGAAAGAGGCCGGGGACAACCTCGCGGTGGGGACGATCGAGAGCTATCTCGTCTATCGCCTGACTGGCGGCAAGGTGCATGTCTCCGATGCCAGCAATGCCAGCCGCACCGCGCTGATGGCGATAGGCAGCGGCGATTGGGATGATGGCCTCCTCAGCCTGTTCGGCGTGCCGCGCTCGATCCTGCCCGAAATCTGCGACAGCGCGGGACAATTGGGGATGACGGAAGCCAGCTTGTTTGGCGCACCCATTGCAATCACCGGAATGGCGGGGGACCAGCAGGCGGCGCTGATCGGACAAAGCTGCCTCGAACCCGGCCAGACCAAGGCAACCTTCGGCACTGGCGCATTCGTGCTCACCCAGACCGGGCGGACCTTGCCCAAATCGACCAACCGCCTGCTGGCAACGGTAGCCTGGCAATTGGGAGGGGAACGGCATTATGCGCTCGAAGGTTCAGTCTTTGTTGCTGGCAGTTTGATCCAGTGGCTGCGCGATGACCTTGGCCTGATCGACGCCTCGCCCGACACCGAACCGCTCGCGCGCAGTGTAGAGGATAATGGCGGGGTCTATCTGGTCCCGGCACTATCAGGCCTCGGCGCGCCGCACTGGCAGCCCGCCGCGCGCGCCGCGATCCACGGGCTGACCTTTGCCGCCAAAAAGGCACATGTCGCCCGCGCCGCGTTGGAGGCGATGGCGCATCAGACCCACGACCTCAAAACCGCCTTTGCCGCCGACGGTGCGGACTGGGCCGAACTTCGCGTCGATGGCGGCATGGTGTCAAACGGCTGGATGGTACAGGATCTGGCGGACATTTTGGCCGTCGAGGTAGAGCGTCCGGACTTTGTCGAAACCACGGCCTTGGGCGCTGCTATGCTCGCCAGCGTCGGGGCCGGGCTGTACAGCTCGCTTGCCGATGCTTCGGTGATGCGCGGCAAGGTCGGGCGGTTCAGCCCGGCAATGGACACCAAAGCGCGGGAAGCTCGACTGGCAGGATGGAAGGATGCGTTGGGGCGGGTGCTCGCCTAACGCCCCATCTTCTTCGCACGTCGCCTCTGCACGCTCGATCCAATCCCCATCGCCTCGCGATATTTGGCGACAGTTCGGCGGGCGATGTCGAAACCTTTTTCCTTGAGCATGTCGACCAGCGTGTCGTCGGAAAGGATGTCATCGGGAGCTTCGGCATCGATCAGGGCCTTGATCGCGGCCTTGACGGCCTCTGCCGATGCACCATCGCCGTCGGCTGAACCGACCCCGCTGGAGAAGAAATATTTCAGGTCGAATAGTCCGCGTGAACAGTGGAGATATTTGTTGCTGGTGACACGGCTGACGGTTGATTCGTGCATGTCGATTTCTTCCGCCACCTGTCGCAACGTCAGTGGTTTCAGCCTGGACACGCCTTCGCGGAAAAAGCCTTCCTGCTGCTTCACGATTTCCTGCGCGACCTTCATGATGGTGCGCTGGCGCTGGTCCATCGCCTTGATCAGCCAATTGGCGTCCGCCAATGCCTCGTTCAGCCAGTTGTTCGCAGCCTTGTTATCTCCGCCGCCGCCCATTTCGGCATAATAGCTCCTATTGACGAGCAGCCGCGGCAGGTTGGCGCTGTTGAGCTCGATCGCCCAGCCCTTGCCCTGCGCGGTCACGAATATGTCAGGAGTGACCGCGACGGCGGCATCATCGCTATCAAACCGCAGACCCGGTTTCGGATCATAGCTGCGCAGTTCGACCAGCATGTCCCGCAAATCTTCGTCGTCGACCCGGCACAGCCGTTTGAGCTGATCAAAGCTTCCCCGCGCAACTAGATCCAGATTGTCGATCAGCCTAGCCATGCAAGGGTCGTAACGATCCGCTTCCTTCGCTTGCAGCGCAATGCATTCGGCCAGATCGCGGGCCCCGACTCCAGTGGGATCGAAAGTCTGGAGCACTGCGAGCGTTTCCTCCATCTCTGCGAGGGGCACGCCAAGGCGGTAAGCCAACCCCATCAAGTCGACCCCGAGCCAGCCTGATGGCTCAATATGTTCGATAAGTTGCTCAAGCAGCAGCAATTGCCTGCCCGAGGCACAGGCGCCGGCTTGCTGCATCAGATGTTCGCGAAGGCTGATATCGGGCGCGGCAAAGGCATCGAAATCGGGGCCCTCGCCAAAGTCGGAGCCGCGCACGTCGATGCCGTTCATTCCCAGCATCCCGTCTGCGCCAGCGCCGCCACCCTCGCCGGGTTCAAATTCCGCATGTGAGAAATCGGTGTCGAGCGCTTCGCTGCCGGTGCCGAAATCGCCATCGTTCATCAACTGGTCGCTGCCCAGATTTTCGGCAGCGAGGGGGGTATCAGGCAATTCAGGGCCTTCGTTATCGCCCGGTGCATCGCTTGAAGCGATTTCGAGCAACGGGTTTCGTTCCAGTTCCTCGGCAATGAAGGCGTCGATTTCCAGCGAAGACAGCGCCAACAACTTGATAGCCTGCTGCAACTGCGGCGTCATCACCAGCGATTGGGTCTGCCGAAGATCGAGGCGGGGGGCTAGGGCCATGTCCGTTTCAGCCGTTCGGGGATGCAGTCACACGCGCCATCAGCGCTAACTCACATCTCAAACCCTTCGCCAAGGTAGAGCCTTCGGACATTGGCATCCTTCACTAGGTCTTCGGGCGAACCGGCGAACAGCACCTGGCCGCCATAGATGATGCAGGCCCTGTCAACGATGTCGAGCGTTTCGCGGACATTATGGTCGGTGATCAGCACGCCGATGCCGCGCTGCTTCAATTCCCTCACAAGGTCGCGAATGTCGTTGATCGAGATAGGGTCGATGCCGGCAAAGGGTTCGTCGAGCAGGATGATCGACGGATTCGCCGCCAAGGCGCGGGCGATTTCGCAGCGCCGTCTTTCGCCGCCCGACAGCGCCATCGCCGATGCGGAGCGCAAACGCGTGAGGCCGAATTCTTCGAGCAATTGCTCGAGCCGCGCCTCGCGTGCCGCCTTGTCTGGTTCGGCCAGTTCGAGCACTGCCATTATATTCTGTTCAACCGAAAGCCCTCGGAAGATCGATGTTTCCTGCGGCAGGTAGCCAAGCCCTAGAATAGCGCGGCGATACATTGGCAGGCGGGTGATATCTTCGCCGTTGAGCATGATCCGGCCGGAATCGGGTTTCACCAGGCCCATTACCGAATAAAAGCAGGTTGTCTTGCCTGCGCCATTGGGGCCGAGCAGGCCAACGACTTCACCCTTTGCCACCGATAGCGAAACATCAGTCAGCACCGCGCGTTTGTCGTAGCTCTTTGCAATCGAAACCACGGCCAGACCGGACGTCAAACCTTCTTCGGTCACGGCGCTTGCTGGGGATTCATGCCCGTGCTTTTCAGCGCCTGATAGTTGGTCGAGGCTCATCCCGTTTCGGTTCCTTCACTGTTCGAACGCAGCAATACCCTGCAAAAAGCGGCAAGAAAAGCATGCATTGGCCGCAATTGGCAGGATTCGTGCATGAACAGCAAAGAGTGGGCCCAAAAAGCCCTAACTCTGGTCCGAAATGGTTCAGTTCTTGCGTTGCGGGACGGTGAATGTGCCGGTCACCCGGCCATTGCGGCCGCTGGTACCGGGGGCCGAATTGCTGCCGGTGATGGTCGAACGACCGGCGTTAAGATCGATGACAATGCGCGCTCCGTTCAAACGGTTCGCACCCTGTGTGAGGCGTACATTGCCGAGCAGGGTGATGAGGTTCGATCCCAGATCGTAAATCGCGGCATCGCTTGTCGCGCGCAAATCATCCTTGGTTATGGTGACGCCACCTACTGCGTCGAGGCGGTTCACATCAATGCCGCCATTGCTGCTATAGGCCGCCGTCACGCGTGAAGCACGCAAGGTGAGCCCCGCTTGTGTCGCAGTCACCCCGCCCGTCAGGATGACGCGGTCGGCGCGATCCTGCAATTCGATGGCACCAGCATCAAAATCAACCGGCGCGTTGCTGTTATGGTTGCGGATCACCTGTGCGGGTGCGGCAACCGACAGCAGCGCTGCAGTTCCCAAGGCGCTGGCAAGCATGATTGGCAGGAAAGACTTTGACATCATGGCCCTATCTAATCGCATTCTGGTCTATGCGCAAATGCGCTCCACCCTCCAGGCGGACGATGCGCGCATCGACATCCGCGCGCAATTTGCCCGCGCTGAACGAGCCAACCTTGGTCGTGCCGTTGACCGGACCGAAGCTCTCAATCTGGCGGGTCTTCATGGCAAATTCCACATTATTGGCGGTCAGGCTGAAACCATCGCCACCGGTATAAGACATCGGGCCTTCAACGCGGACACGCTCTGTTTCGAGGTTGTAATAGCCTTGGCCAGCAACCAGCCGCGCCGGCCCACTTGCCATCAGCATCTCGCCCGAAAGATCGTTGAGCCGGATTATCGGCTCTGCCGAACTTTTCTGGACCGCACTACCGCCGCGCAAGGTGAAGGGGCGGCCACGGCTGTCTTCACCGCGGTACATGGCGTTGGTGAGCCGCATCCGTTCGCGCGCCATATTCACCTCATCCTTGGCGAGGACGAAGCTCATTTCCTGGGTGTTGGAGAAGGGGCTGACAACAAGCAGCGCTACCAGGACGCCGATGATGCTGGGTAAGCCGACGCGCAATATCCGCACCAGCCGGTCATGACGACCGCCAGGGGCAGCAAAATCCTGCCTAAGCGTGCGTTCCCGATCGGCAAGTTCTGACATGGTGCTGTTTTGGCTTCCGTTCGCTGAATGGCGGCTTAGCTGTGTGCGAAAATATCGTCTTCGGGCCAACCCATCAGGTCGAGTCGGGCGCGATGCGGCAGGAAATCGAAACAGGCCTGCGCGATTTCGCTGCGTCCCTCGCGTTCGAGTCGGATGACGAATTCGGCGTGCAGGCGGTGCAGGAAGCGGACATCGCTAGCCGCATAATCCTTTTGCGCTTCGCTCAAAACCGGCCCGCCCCAGTCGCTCGATTGCTGCTGTTTGGAGATATCGGTGCCGAGCAATTCCTTGACCAACTCCTTCAGGCCATGCCGATCGGTGAAGGTGCGGGTGAGGCGCGAAGCGATCTTGGTGCAGAAAAGCGGGGCCGCTGTCACCTTCAAATAATGCTCGATTGCGGCAAGGTCGAAGCGAGCAAAATGGAAAAGTTTCAAGCGGTTGGGGTCGCGCAATATCCGTCGCAGATTGGGCGCGGCATAATTGCTACCTGGGCCGAAGCGGATGAGATGTTCATCGCCGCCTCCGTCGGAAATCTGCAACAGGCACAACCGGTCGCGCAATGTGTTGAGGCCCATGGTTTCGGTATCGACCGCCAGCGCCGAGGTGCCTTCCAGCACGCCATCGGGCAGGTCTTCTTCGTGGAGGAAAACGCTCATCCGCGTTCAAACTTTCTTTGTCGTATTGAATGGCTCTCCCTGTGCCCCAGCAACGCCGACAAGGCAAGGTTTACGACTTTTACCTTGATTTAGGTGTATTGCATTATTTGCTATCGCGCATTCCGCGCATAGGGTATAACCTGATATTGCGGAAGCCAGTGGCATGTCGCGGGAAATGTGGAATATTCGTCCTGTTCTGCGTGGATCGAATTTTGTGGGCGACGGGAAAGTATTAGTTCGAACATGAGTTTTAATGACAAGCGTCGTGGCCGTGGCCGTGACAAGCGTGACCGTTTTGGCGACGACAATTTCGGTTTTGATGCCCCCTCATTCCCCGGCGAATTGCGCGGCGGCGAGCGCTCAGGCGGCGGCTTTGGTGGCCCCCGTGGTGGCGGTGGCGGCTTTGGTGGCGGCGGTGGCGGTGGCTTCCGCGGCGGCGCACCGCGCGGCCCTGCAATGCCTGCTCAAGTGGTCGGCAATGGCAAGGGTGTAGTCAAATTCTTCAACAATCAGAAGGGCTTCGGCTTCATCCAGGTTGATGATCGCCCCGACGATGTGTTTGTTCATATCAGCGCCGTCGAGCAGGCTGGCCTTACCGGTCTTGCCGAAGGACAGCCGCTGGAATTCACGCTTGTTGACCGCGGCGGCAAGGTCTCGGCAACCGATCTCGTCATCGAAGGCGATCCGCTTCCCGTTCCCGAGCGCGCACCGCGTCCTGAACGCAGCGGTTTTGACCGCGGCGATCGCGGCGGTGACCGTGGCGGCTTCAATCGTGGCGGTGATCGTGACGGCGGCTTCCAGCGTGGCCCGATGCGCGAATCGACTGGCGAACGCGCCAACGGCACCGTCAAATTCTTCAACGACATGAAGGGATTCGGTTTCATCCAGCGTGACGATGGCGGTGAAGATGTGTTCGTGCACATTTCTGCGCTTGAACGTTCGGGTGTCGGCCAGGTGACCCAGAATGACCGTCTGGCATTCGACATTGTCTTTGTGGATCCTCCATATGAACTCCCCAATAACGAGATCGAAAAAAATCTTGCAGCTCTGATCAGAAATAATTTTGTGAAGCCGTCAACAGTTGTTGCGATAGAGCGCGACTCCAAGGCTCGTCCGCTCGTATGTCCCGCAGGGTTGACCGACATGATGAGGATCAGGTCGATGTCGTCAATGACCCACTCCAACACCTCCAAGGATTCAGCAGGAT
>JALREL010000188.1 GCA_023262005.1 Sphingorhabdus sp.
CCGGAAGGTGCGCGCGATTTCCTCGTTCCAAGCCGCATCCATGCCGGCAAGTTCTTCGCGCTGCCGCAGGCTCCGCAACAGTACAAGCAGTTGCTGATGGTCGCCGGTTTCGACCGCTATTTCCAGATCGCGCCCTGCTTCCGTGATGAAGATCCGCGCGCTGATCGCCTTCCGGGCGAATTCTATCAGCTTGACCTTGAGATGAGCTTCGTCACGCAGGAAGAGGTTTGGGAAACGATGGAACCCGTCATGGCGGGTATCTTCGAAACCTTTGCCGAGGGCCGCAAGGTTACCCCGGCGGGTGAATTCCCGCGTATTCCTTACGCCAAGGCGATGCTCGATTACGGCACCGACAAGCCGGACCTGCGCAACCCGCTGATCATCCGTGATGTGACCAGCGAATTCCAGCAGTCAGGCTTTGGCCTGTTTGAAAAGATTGTCGGCACTGGTGGTGTCGTTCGCCTTATCCCTGCGCCAGATACTGCAGGCCTCAGCCGCAAATTCTTCGACGACATGAACGAATGGGCGCGCAGCGAAGGGCATGCGGGTCTTGGCTATGCCACCCGTAAAGACGGCGTTTTCGGCGGCCCGATTGCCAAGAACCATGGCGAAGACAAAATGGCCGCGCTTTGGGATTCGCTGGGTCTTGGGCCCAATGACGGCGCATTCTTTGCCGCCGGCAAGGAAGAACAGGCCGCCAAGCTGGCGGGTGCCGCGCGCACCCGCATCGGCGAGCAACTGGATATCGTCGAAAAGGATGCCTTCCGCTTCTGCTGGATCATCGACTTCCCCTTCTACGAATGGGACGAAGAAGAGAAAAAGGTCGATTTCGCCCACAATCCCTTCTCGATGCCGCAAGGCGGGCTGGAAGCACTGCAGACGCAGGATCCGCTGACCATCAAGGCCTATCAGTATGATATGGTCTGCAATGGCTATGAGCTTGCCTCGGGTTCAATCCGCAACCAGCATCCTGACCTGATGGTCAAGGCATTCGAACTGACTGGCCTGACGCAGGCTGATGTCGAGGAACGTTTTGGCGGCATGTACCGTGCCTTCCAATATGGCGCGCCGCCGCATGGCGGGATGGCTGCTGGTGTCGACCGCATGGTGATGCTGCTGTGCGGGGTGCAGAACCTGCGTGAGATCACGCTGTTCCCGATGAACCAGCGCGCGGAAGACTTGCTGATGGGGGCACCGTCGCCTGCGACAATGAAGCAGCTTCGCGAGCTCAACATCCGCGTGGTGGAGCAACCCAAGGGTTGATGCAGCCAATCGAACATCGTTTCGCGGCTCCGGGTGGAGAGCTGTGCTGGTTTGAATGGGGCAAGGCGGGGGATCGCCCCACATTGCTCCTGCTCCACGCCACGGGTTTCCATGCGCGCTGCTGGGATGCAACGATCAAGGCGCTGCCGCAGGACTGGCACTATATAGCACTCGACCTGCGCGGCCATGGCCGCAGCTATCGACCGGATTCGCTGTCCGATTGGCTTGCTACAGCCGAAGATGTGGCAGCATTTGCCCAAGCGGAACTGTCGAAACCGGTATTTGCAATTGGGCACAGCATGGGTGGCTATGTTGCGGCACGAACTGCGGTTCTGGCTCCAGACAAGATATCGGGGATGCTGCTGGTCGATCCGGTGATGATGACGCCGGAAACCTACACTGCCGAACCCGGGAACTTGGGCGGCAATCCTAGCGACCACCCTGTCGCCCGGCGCCGCAACGCCTGGGAAAGCGCCGAGCATATGACGGCGCACTTTGCCAATCGGGAGCCTTACTCAAAATGGTGCCCGGACGTGCTGGCCGATTATTGCCAATATGGGCTTGTTCCAGCGCAAGGCGGTAAGGGTTTGGAACTTGGCTGCCCGCCGGTGCTTGAGGCGTCGGCCTATATGGGTTCCTGGCGGAACAATCCTTATGGATGGCTGGGCAATATCGCTTGCCCGACGACCGTCTTGCGGGCGCGCAATGCAGAGCGGCAGGGGGCGATGGATTTCTCAATCAGCCCCACTGCACCAGACCTCGCGACGCACATCGCCGGTGCAACTGATATGCATTGGAACGAGGTTTCTCACTTCATCCCGATGGAAGAGCCTGACCGTTTGGCGGCCCTTATCCAGACCTTGGTCAATCCGGGTAACTGATCGCCACGATTTCCCATTCCTTGGGACCTGCGGGTAACTGGACTGTCCGCAAATCGCCGATCCCTGCACCCCGCAACGCTCGGGCAAGCGGTGAATTCCAACCAATTAGCGATGCACTGGCGTCAGCTTCGTCATCACCCACAATCGTGACGCGTCGCTCGTTGTCATTTTCGTCGGCTATCGTCACGGTAGCACCAAAGAAGACGCGGCTGCGGTCATCTTGTTTAGCTGGATCGAGCACCTTGGCCAATTTCATCTGGCGGGAGAGTTTGCCCAGCTTGCGGTCGATTTCGCGCAGCCTCTGGCGGCCATAGATATAATCGCCATTCTCGCTGCGGTCGCCATTGCCCGCCGCCCAACTGACAATCTCGACCACTTTGGGTCGTTCGACCGCAAACAATTGCTCATATTCGGCGCGTAAAGCCGCAAACCCCGCCGGGGTGATGGGATTTGTGCGCTCGCTCATGTTTGGAATTTAGCCGGCAACCCTGCGACCGAGATAGTTGCTTAGCGGCGTATTCGTCCGATAGCGTGCCTTTTCCGGATAAAGATGGTCGTACATCACGGCATTTTCGAGGACGCGCTGCACATAGTTGCGCGTTTCGAAAATGGGGATCTGTTCGATCCAATCCAAAATATCGATGCCACCCGAGCGCGGGTCGCCATTGCGGGCGAGCCATTTGTTCACATTACCCGGGCCGGCGTTGTATGCCGCCACAGCCAGCGGATAGCTGCCATTATAATAGTTCAACATTCTCTGGAAATAGGTCGAACCCAGTTGGACATTATAGGTGATGTCGCTGTTCAGGGCTTCGGGGCGATAGGCGAGTGCGATTTTGCCCGAGGTTTCCCGAGCAGTGCCCGGCATCAGCTGCATCAGGCCGCGCGCACCAGCGTGGCTTACTGCATTGCGATCAAACTGGCTTTCCTGCCGCGCGATGGCGTGGATGAAAGTCCAGTTACCCGCATGTTCCGGCGGAACGCTGATGGTCGGATAGCCGAGCCGGATCAGCGTATCATGGCCTTCGATCCGCGCGCTGCGCGCCGCAATCACCGAAAGGTCAGGGCGCCCAATGAGGTTCGACCAAGCGAACAGATTTTTGAAATCGCTCTCGGTTTTGGCCGAATTGGAGAGGGCGCGCATGAAGCTGTTGGAATCGCGCCAACCGGGGAAGGATGAGGACATCCTTGCGGCATTATAGGATGCCGGAACCATGTTGGCGGCCAGTTGCGGCAGTTGCGGTGCCGCTGGCACAGCAGGCAGCGGGCGGCCCAATGACTCCAATGCCAATTGGCCATGGAAGAAATCATAATAGCGCGCAGCTTCGGTCAGATAGCGCTGGGCTGCTTGCGCATCGCCCGATTTCTTTGCCGCGCGACCCGCCCAATAAAGGCCTTTGGCGCGGGTTTGCGGTGTTCGTGCACCAGCGGTGTAGAAATTGAACATCTCAATCGCTTCGCGTGGACGATTGAGTTTGTAGTAGGCCGCTTCGCCCGCCAGCCATGCAAGGCTGGTGTAAGTATCGCGGGTGCCGAGGTCGAGCTTTGTAATGTCAGTGCCCGCAGGGAAGGCATCGGAAAGTTTTGATGCAATGCGATACGCAAGGTCAAACTGGCCGTCTGCTTCAGCTGCTTCTGCATTGGTGAGCAACACTTTCAGCCAGTCACGCGCGACATGTGGCGGCGATACGAGCGTTGGGCGATTGGCGAGCAGTTCGCGCGCGGCCCAGCTATTGCCGGATGCGCGCAATGCCGAAACGCGCTCCATCAACAATCCGGCATCGCTCGAACCGGTTTGGCCCAGTGCAGCAAATTTGGCTGCTGCGTCAGGAGCTTTCAGTTCATGCGCCAATTGCGCTTCGAGCACGGGTTTGCGCTGTTCAGATGCATAAGGCAGCCAGCGTTGCGCCCCGCGTGTCGAGTTCGACCATAGCAGCCGACTGATCCGGATATCGTAATCTGCTGGCGTCAGGTTCCCTGACATCAACTGGAAGATGCGGTTCTCGTCATCGTCAGAAAGCGTGCCTTCACGCCACGCTCGGCGCCCCCATTGTATGGCGCGCGCCTTGTCGCCGGTTGCTGCCAGCGCGAGCGCGAACTTCGCACGGCCGCCATTGGTGACGGGCTCGAGCTTGTCGAAATAGGCGACTACCTGGTTGGGCGACCAACTGAGCACATTGATCGCCTGCTCGGCATTTTTGCGCATCTCGTCGGTATTCGGCCAATCCGGATATGACATCAGGAAAGACGCATATTCGGAAAAGCTGTATTGTCCCGACTGGCTCAACATCCGCCAACGTTGCAGCGCCGCCGGAACAGCGCCGCCGGTCGGATCAGCCGCCGGCATGGTGGCAGATGAAGGATCGCCAATTCCACTTCGCCAGACGATTTCGGGGTTCTCCGGCGTATTGGCGGCGAATGCAGAAGCTGGAATTGCCAGCAGCGAAGCGGAAATCAGGTGCTTTACCATGCGCGACATATTATGGGCTCACTCCTTGTCGGAAGATGAACCATGCACCCCTGCAGTTCATCGGACGCTTCATTTGGCTAATTTCTGGGATAAAATCCATGTTTTCCGGCTCAATTCCGGCTCTGGTGACTCCTTTTTGCGACGGAACGTTTTCCGAGTCGCATTTTCGTGCGCTTGTTGATTGGCAAATCGAGCAAGGTTCGAGTGCATTGGTACCGTGCGGCACCACCGGGGAGGCGCCGACGCTTTCCTATGATGAGCATTACCGGGTAATATCCATCTGCATCGAGCAAGCGGCGGGGCGTGTGCCTGTGATCGCCGGATGTGGATCGAACGATACCGCCACCGCAGTGCGCCACATGCAATTTGCGAAGGCCGAAGGTGCAGCCGCGGCCTTGGTAGTCGCGCCCTACTACAACCGCCCGAACCAGGACGGCATCTACGCCCATTACGCGCATCTCGCCGAAAAAAGCGACCTACCGATTATCGTCTATAATGTGCCTGCTCGCACGGTGACCGATATTCAGCCGGCAACCCTCGCGCGCCTTGCAGAGATTCCGACCATTGTCGGCGTGAAGGATGCCAGCGGGCAAATTGCCCGGGTCGGTGAACATCGTCTCGGTTGCGGCACTGATTTCTGCCAGCTTTCGGGCAATGACGACATGGCGCTTGCATTTAACGCCGCTGGCGGGGTTGGCTGCATTTCCGTGACCGCCAATGTTGCGCCGCGCCTGTGCGCCGAATTCCAGGCAGCATGCGCAAATGGCGATTACAAGTTGGCACGCGAACTGAACGATCGCCTGCATCCCCTTCATTCTGCATTGTTTACCGATGCTTCGCCGGGCCCGGTGAAATATGCGATGGCGCGGGTGATCGCAGGCTTCCCGGATGAGTTGCGCTTGCCGCTCGTTCCCGCATCAGCGGCCAGCCGTAAGGCAGTTGACGAAGCTCTGGAGATAGCAGGTCTGGTCTGATGGCACGCCCCAAGCCCGAAACATTCCAGAAAGCAAAGGTCGTCGCCGAGAACCGGCGGGCGCGATATGATTATCATATTGAGGACAAATATGAGGCCGGGATCGCACTGACCGGGACGGAAGTGAAATCGCTTCGTTTTGGCGAGGGATCGATCGCAGAAAGCTATGCCGAGGTCAAAGAAGGTGGCGAAGTCTGGCTGGTCAACGCCAATATTCCCGAATTCAGCCACGGCAATCGTTACAATCATGAGCCCAAGCGGCCTCGTAAATTGCTCCTTAATGTCCGTGAGATAAGCAAACTGCATGGAGCGGTGGCGCGCCAGGGGATGACATTGGTTCCACTGTCCATATATTTTAACAATCGTGGGCGAGCTAAGGTTGAACTCGCGCTCGCCAAGGGCAAGAAGGCGCCGGACAAACGGGCAACCGAAAAAGAACGGGATTGGAAGCGTGAACAGGGAAGGTTGATGCGGGAACGCGGATGAACGGTTTGACGAAATGGATTCATGAACAGGCGCCGTCTCGGGAAAGTTTCGAGCGGAACAGGTTCCTGCGTCCATTCGCGCAGCGCGTTTTCCATCCGGCATTGTGGCGTTTCACACGCCGGTCGGTCCCGCGCGGAGTCGCGCTTGGCTTGCTGGTCGGCATTTTCCTTTTGATTCCAGGCGTGCAGATAGCGGGGGTTGCGTTGTTGGCTCTGCCAGTCCGTGCGAATATCCCCATCGGCGCTGCGATGACATTCCTCAGCATGCCGGCGACAACGCCGCTGATCCTTGCGGCTTCGGTCTACGTCGGTAACGGGCTGCTGCATCTGAAAGCTGACATCTTCCAGTTCCAGCGCCTGATCGAAGCAGGTGCTCCGCTGTCGGAATGGATGACCTGGCTGTTATCAGATGCCGCGCCCGCGATGGTGGTCGGCCTTGCCGTGATTTCGGTGATCAGCGCTGCAATCGGCTATTTGGTCGCGGCATGGTTCTGGCGCTGGCGGATTGGTAGCAAATGGCGTCGCCGGTCGAAGGCTCATGCCGCTGGTGGAACGGCCATTTAGGGCTGTCACCTTTTTCAGCTATTTTTTCCCCGTACGAGTCGGCTTGGACTCGATCTTTAACTGGGGAGTGTTTGTAAATGAATTCGTTGAGCAAGCTGGCGATCATAGCCGGCGTATCGCTGTCGGCCGTTATTGTCGCATCGCCGGCATTGGCAAACACCGCTGGTGAAACCGCGGCCAAGGATGGCCCTGAACTTGGCACTTTCGGTTTTGACGAAAGCGGCATGGATCGCAGCACAGCACCAGGCGAAAATTTCTATCTCTTTGCCAATGGCGAATGGCTGAAAAATAACGAAATTCCGGCGGACAAGTCCAACTATGGCATGTTCACCAAGCTCGACGATTTGTCGAAAGAGCGCGTGAAGGGGCTTCTCGATGAATCGGCGAAGGATCCCAAAAGCAAGATGGGTATCGCCTATTCCACCTATCTGGATGAAGCGGCGATCGAGAAGAAGGGCCTTGCACCGATACAGCCCATTTTGAAACAGGTGCGCGCAGTCAAAACCCACAAACAGTTCGCAGCGCTATTGCCCAAGCTTGCTCCCAAGGGCGTGGGTGCCCTGTTCGGTGGCTATGTTGGCCAGGATGACAAGAATCCGGAGGCTTACATCTTCCAGATCTTCCAGGGTGGTACGGGCCTCCCGGATCGTGACATGTATCTGGTGGATAACCCCAAATTTGAAGAAATCCGCACGGCTTACAAATCCTATCTGGCAGCGATGCTGGCCAATGCTGGTGAAAAGAATGCCGAAGCACGTGCGAATGCCATTTTTGAAACCGAGAAGAAAATCGCGCAGGTGCAGTGGACCCGCGAAGACAGTTCGGATGCGACCAAGACCTATAACAAGCTGACTTTGGCCGAGCTCGACCAGCTTGCGCCGCAGCTTTCAATGTCTGCCATGCTGAAGAAGATCAGCCCGAAAGTCGGCGATGTCCTGGTGGCCCAACCGAGCGCGATCACCGCAACGGCGAAGATTTTCGGAGAAACCGACATCGGTGTGTTCAAGGACCAGATGTTGATTGCCGCGCTTGCCAATTATGCCGGCGTTTTACCCGCAGCCGTCGATAAGACAGTGTTTGCATTCTATGGAACGACATTGGCCGGCACGCCGCAGCAGCAGGTTCGTTGGAAGCGTGGCATCGGATTTGTCGAAGGTGCGCTGGCGGATGAGATCGGCAAGCAATATGCTGCAAAATATTTCCCGCCTGAAACCAAGGCAGCGGCCAATGAACTGGTTCGCAACGTCGTTGCTGCCATGGGCCGCCGGATTGAAGGCCTTGATTGGATGCAGCCCGAAACCAAGGGGAAGGCAAAGCAGAAGTTGGCCAATTTCACGACCAAGATTGGCTATCCCGATCAGTGGCACGATTATGCAAAGCTAAAAATCGTCAAAGGTGATGCATTCGGAAACGCGATGCGTGCCAACGAATTTGGCTTTGCGGACAATATCAGCAAGCTGGGCCAGCCGATCCGCCGTTGGGAATGGGGCATGCTGCCGCAGACGATCAACGCCTATGCCAATTTCAGCATGAACGAGATCGTATTTCCTGCGGCCATTTTGCAGCCGCCCTTCTTTGATCCGAAGGCAGATGCAGCCATCAACTATGGCGGTATCGGTGCTGTAATCGGCCATGAAATCAGCCATCATTTCGATGACCAAGGCTCGAAATATGACCAGAATGGCCGATTGTCCGACTGGTGGACCGAGGCGGATGTGGAAGCTTTCAAAAAGGCGAGTGAAGCGCTGATCAAGCAATATGATGCTTATGAGATTTTCCCGGGTGCCAATGTGAAGGGCGAGTTTACCTTGGGCGAGAATATCGGCGATCTGGCAGGGCTCACCGTCGCATATGAGGCGTACAAGGCGTCGCTTGGCGGCAAAGAAGCACCGGTGATCGATGGCTATACCGGCGACCAGCGCTTCTTCCTGGGTTGGGCGCAGGTATGGCGGCGTAACTATCGAGAGGCCAACCTCAGAAACCGGTTGATAACCGACCCCCACAGCCCTTCTGAACAGCGTGTTTGGGTGGTGCGCAACCTTGACAAATGGTATGAGGCGTTCCAGCCGAAAGCAGGACAGAAGCTTTACCTCGCTCCGGGGGAACGCGTTCGTATCTGGTAAATAAGGAACCCTAAATTGGCTGGCAGCCTTCCATCTTCGCAAATCGGAAAATCGGGGCGCGAAGGTGGCGGGGCTGCTGATGCCTATCGGTCCCATGCGATCATCATTGCAGCGGCGGTCGCGCTGTCGCTCTTGCTCGTCTGGCTGGTCACGGGCGAAGCGATTTTGTTGGTCGTCACGGCAGCGGGCTTGATAGGACTTGGCGGGTTCCTCTTTGTCGCTGCGCGTTTGCAGCGCCCCGTAGACACAAGCGGCGACACCGCTCCTCCAGATTGGTCGGTCGCATATTCCGCAATTGAACTCGATCGCGCTGCCGTCGCCATCAGCGACAGGGCAGGGCGATTACTATGCGCCAACGGACGTTTCAACCTTTGGTTTGAAGGGTTGCAGGCGCCTCCTGATCTTGGCCTTTCGGAATCGGACCGCGAATTGTTGCTGAAAGCAGGGCGCTCCGCCTGGCGGGACGGCCGGGCAAGCGTTGATGCCATTTCCAAACGGGCAATCACCTATCGGGTTGATGTACAGCGGACTGGCGCTGCGGACGAGTATCTGTTGTGGCGTTTTGCGCAGGTCGAAAGCATCAGCACCGAAGCGCTGGCCATAGACTTGGTCGCTGGCAAAGTGGGGCGGGCTTTGGCGCAGGCTGGTGTCATGGCGGTCACCGTTGGCCCGGAGGGACGGGTGCGTTCGTCAAATGCGGCATTCGCCATGCGGGCAGCGGGCAGCGAGACAGCGAACATTGCCAACCGTGACTGCGCCGCACTGTTGCGTATGGACGAAAAAGGAACGGTGTATTTCGCCCGTGAAGGTCGCCATGCTTCACCGATCAGGCTGCTCCACGTTCCGTTGTCTGCTGATGGGCCTGACGGCGCTGCCATTTTGCTGGCGCTGGACGACGATGGCCGCGCAGCACAAGATGGCGCGGGCCATGTGCATGTCGAACAACTGCTCTCCAACCTGCCACTGGGGCTTGCACTGGTCGACCGCGACGGGCGTTTCCTGTTCGCGAATGATGCCTTTTTGCGTGTTGCCGGCGTGCATGATGGCAAGCTGCCCTCTTATCCGGGTGACCTTGTGGTGGTAGAAGACAAGGCGGCAGTATCGGATACGATCCGGCGCTATGCGGGCGGTCAATCGATGTCGGGCGATATCGCGGTGCGCCTCATCGATCAGCCTGATGAAGCGATTGCGCTTTCCATCGCAGGTCTGCGCGGCTTGGGTAATGCCGCTGTATTGCTGGGCCTCAAGGACAATAGCGAAGAGGTGAAGCTGAAGCGTCAGGTTGCCCAGGCGACCAAGATGCAGGCGGTCGGTCAACTCGCTGGCGGCGTTGCCCATGATTTCAACAATATCCTGACCGCCATCATTGGCTATTGCGATCTGATGCTGTTGCGCCACCCACCGGGTGACAGCGATTATGACGATATCCAACAGATCAAGAACAACTCGAACCGCGCTGCCAGCCTGACGCGCCAGTTGCTCGCTTTCTCGCGCCAACAGACTTTGCGACCGCAGATATTGCAATTGCCTGACGTGGTTGCCGAAGTTTCGCACCTGTTGAAGCGATTGCTGGGCGAGGGTGTCCAGCTTGAGGTCAATCATAGCCGCGGCATCGGCGCCGTGCGTGCCGACCCGGGGCAGCTTGAACAGGTGATCATCAACCTTGGGGTAAATGCCCGCGATGCGATGCCCAATGGCGGGACATTGCGGATAGAGACGAAACCGGTTTCTCCTGCTGACGTGCGAGCAATGCGCAGTGAGATCCTGCCTATAGGCGAATATGCTCTGCTCTCCGTATCCGATACCGGAACCGGGATACCGCGCGATCATATCGGAAAGATTTTTGAGCCCTTCTTCACCACCAAGGAAGTGGGGAAGGGCACC
>JALREL010000061.1 GCA_023262005.1 Sphingorhabdus sp.
GGGCAAGACCGAGCTGTGCAAGGCACTCGCGGAGTTCCTGTTCGACACGGAAGACGCGATGGTGCGCATCGACATGAGCGAGTTCATGGAGAAGCATAGCGTATCGCGGCTGATCGGTGCGCCTCCGGGCTATGTCGGCTATGACGAAGGCGGGGTGCTAACCGAAGCCGTTCGCCGTCGCCCCTATCAGGTGGTGCTGTTCGACGAGGTTGAGAAAGCGCATAGCGATGTCTTCAACGTGCTGTTGCAGGTGCTCGACGATGGTCGCCTGACCGACGGGCAAGGCCGCGTGGTCGATTTTTCGAATACGCTGATTATCCTTACCTCCAACCTGGGCAGCCAGTATCTGGCGGGATTGGGCGATGATGAGGATGTCGAAAAGGCCGAACCGCAGGTGATGGAAGTCGTCCGCGCGCATTTCCGCCCCGAATTCCTGAACCGGTTGGATGAAATCATCCTGTTCCACCGCCTGGCGGCGCAGCATATGGCGCCGATTGTCGATATCCAGGTCGGCCGCGTGCAGAAACTGCTCAAGGATCGCAAGATCACGCTCGACCTTAGCGAAGGCGCGCGCAGTTGGCTTGGCCGTGTCGGCTATGACCCGGTCTATGGTGCCCGCCCGCTGAAGCGCGCGATCCAGCGTCATTTGCAGGACCCGCTTGCAGACTTGATCCTGAAGGGCGAAGTCCCCGACGGTTCGACGCTGAAGATTGACGAAGGCGATGGTGCGCTGAAATTTGAAGTGGCGTCGGCGAAGGCGTGAGCTTCAAATTTGCCCTCAATCCTGCGCTGGATACCGAAGCCTTGGCCGAGGCATTCAGCGCCGATGGGCATGTTTCCATCGTCGATTTTCTCGATGCGAAATGCGCCTCCAAGCTTCACCAAAGTCTGGTTGACCGCGATGATTGGGCGTGGGCCATCAATGCCGGCGATCATGTCTATGATTTGGGGCGTGAAGCCCGAGAGCGCATGACTGCACAGCAGCTGGCAGAGCTTGATGCGCGTGTGAACGCTGCTGCGAGGGAAGGATTTCAGTTCCGTTTTTCCTCGCTGCGTGTGCCCGACCGGATTGTTGAGCGCCGCCCCCAAGACGACTTGCTCCATGCCTTCGCCGAATTCATGCGCAGCGATGAAGTGCTCGCGTTCATCCGCAAGGTGACCGGAAAGACCGCCATAATCTTCGCCGATGCTCAAGGAACCGCCTATCATCCCGGCGACTTCCTGACCGGACATGACGATGCTGTCGAAGGCAAGAATCGCGAACTGGCCTATGTCATGGGTTTGACACTGAAATGGCGGGTCGAATGGGGCGGGCTATTGCTGTTTCACGAAAGCGACAATCGTGTCCGCGGGCTCGTTCCGCGTTTCAACTGCCTCAACATGTTTGGCCTTCCGGTGATGCACAGCGTCAGCCAGGTCACACCCTATGCAGGTGGCGTACGTTACGCAGTTACGGGCTGGATGCGGACGAAACTGCCGGATTAGGCTGTTTCGCGGAAGGGCAGCACCCAATCCGGGTCTGGCTGGTCAGCATCAAAATATTCGAAGATCAGGTGGATGCGATCGCAATCCCCGCGATTTTCGACCGAATGCACGCCCATATTGTTCAGTTCGACCGCTTCGCCTTCTTCCATCTGATATTCGACGCCATCGACATAGAAAAAGACCTGGTCGTTGGTCTGGATCGGCACATGGATTTTGTGCGGCCAGCGCGCAGCAGGGTTGGCATCACGGTGCGGCTGGATAACGCCGCCCACCGGCATGCGTGCCAGCATAGCGCGGGGAAACTCTCCATTGGCGTAACCATAATCGGCGGTCGCTGCAGCGAATATTGGTTCAAGAAGCGGTTTCCACTCCTCCCACAACTCGCAGCCATAATGACCACGCCAGTCACGGAAATTGTTCACGAAGCGGAATGGAATATGCCGGGTCGCATCAAGTGCTTCGAAACGATTGGGCTTGTTTGCATTTTGATGGTTCCATGTCTCTTCAGGGATCGCCAGCACAGCCGCCTTGAAGTCGCTGATGTCGACGCGTCCAAGCCGGCGGATGCTGCTGGTTTTGCGCGGGTTGGTGTACATGGGCACCTCTTTAGTAATCATAGCCGAACAGTTCGAGATCGCGTGCGTATATGCGAGCGACTCCATCGATCAGTTCTTGGTCATAATAATCCTTGTAATCGCCGCGACGCGAGCGATTTGCATGGTCGAGTGCGGTCGTTGCGATTCCAAGCCGGCTGGCAACCTCATCATAGGATTGCTGCATCGTTTCGACCTTGCCGAGATAATCGGCCTGCAACTGCCCGTCTGGCCCGCACAGGAAGGTGAATTGCGGTTTGAAAATGATGTGGTTGTGCGGCGGCGCTGTGAACAGGAAGTGCCGCATCACACGCTGTGGATCGCGTTCGAATGTGCCTTCGCGGCTGGTCGCGAACGAGCAATAGGAAATGAAGCGGTCAAACGGATTGCGCACGAAAGCGAATTTGAAATAGCTGGCAAACGCCTCTTCACCCAAATGCGGGCGGACATCCTGAAAGCTCAGATGGCCGTGCCCCAGTCGGGCGAGTTCTGGGATCGGGAACTGCTTTTCGACAAAGAGGCGCGCCTGCTCCATGTCGTCAGGACCCATATGATCCCGTAGCGCTTGCCGCACCGAATGTGTGCCCGTCTTGGGCACGGCAACAAAGATGAAGCGATGCAGGTGCGAGACGATCATGGGCGTTAGCGCGCGGCTGCCATCATCGGTGGTTGAGGAGCTGCAGCGGGTGCCGCAGCCACAAACACCAGTTCGTTGAGCGCGCGATCAAGCGGAACGCCATTTGGCAGCACAATACGCCCAGCCTGCAGATGCTGAAGCTCGCGCCGGACCTGTTCGATCAAAGCCTGGTAGGAAGGCTGCGCACGCGTGTCGGTACCAAATTGCGCCCACAGCGCGCCCCATTCGTGCAGGAAACGATCGAGTTGACGCCGTGTATCTTCGAGCAAGTCGCTCGCCGGTGCCTGATCGAGCAGGAATTCGACATGGCAGCGCACTTCCCACACCGACATGATGTCCGGAGTGTTGATTTGCTCGTAACGCAAATTGCTGGCCGGCACAGTGCCCGGCGCGACGAAATGGGCTTTGTCCGGATCGCGCCCGGCCTGTTCGCCTTGGCGCATCAGATCCCACAAATGTTCGCCGCCGACAGTGTCGAGCACCAGATGTACACGCTTTTCGGTGCCGGTGTTGCGCACATCGTGGATTCGGAAAGAATCGAAAATCCAGCATTCGCCTGCCGCCATGTGCACCGTTTCGCCTTCGCAGGTGAATTCAACGCCGGGGTTGGTGATGACAGGAATGTGGATGCGCAAATGGGTCCGCCAATAATGGCCGACGTCGACATGTTCGGGAACAATGGCTCCGGGTGCCAACCCCATCAGGCGGCTCCGTCCCCACACCGCGCCAAGGTCAGCCATGATTTCCATGATGTAGGGGCAGGCGCGCAAATGTTCGGTTGGTGCCATCGGCCCGGCAAAGGCGTTGGTAATGACGCCATTCGGTGTGATCAGCGGCACCGCGTCATTGCCAACAATGCGGCCGGGATGGGGCAGCCATGCAGATGCTGGCAACGCATTGATTTCGGACGCCAAGGTTTCCGCGCAATAGCGCCGCGGCATTTTCAATAAGGGCGTGTCGATCTTCATGGTCTGGCCGCCAAGTACCGTCAGCAGCCCGTTTGCGGGCCGCACACCAATATTTGCGGGCGGTCGACCAATTCTTTGGCGCCGGCACGATGCTGTTCAGCCATTTCTTCCCATTGCGCAGCAGTTTTGCAGACTTTTGTCTTGAAACGCGTGCCTGTCTGCGCGCGGTATTTGCAGATCATCTTGTCGCCATCATCGGCTTTCGCAACGGCGGCAGCCGGCAGCGTGGGAACGCTTAGCGCCAAACCTGCAATGGCAAGATATGCCAAATTCCGCATGGTAATCTCCCGTTTTCTAAGTCCATATAATGCGGCATTCGCGGGCATGGTGCAATTGCCAAAAGCGTTTTGGCGTCAGTCCATTGAATAGCCGAAACGCTTCGCCCAAGGCTCCAATATGGGCAAAACCTCGTTCATATATTTCCGGTATCGCTGCCAGCGGCCGCTCGCCGAGCTGTAAATCTTTTCGGTGACCTGCGCATAACTGGGCGTGCGGATATATCCGCGTTCCTTTGCCGTCTTTTGGTGATCAAGCACCGAATCCTGCCATTCAAGACCGAGGAATTCGAACAAAGGCCGCACCTCTGCCTCGACATCCTCGACCATCGCCTCATAACGCAGCATGTGGACGTTGAGCGGCAGGACGTCCTGCGACTTTTCCCAATAAGCGAAAATCCGGTCATAGGTGCGGCTTGCATTGGCAAGATCCAGGAAGCTCGACATGGCTTCGGTGGGCTTGAAGTTCTGCATGTAGCAACTCAAAACGACGTCGCACGGATGCCGCATCGCGAAAATGATTTTCGCGTCGGGGAAGAGCCGGTGGATGAGCGGCATGCGGATCATCGACAAGGGGTTCTTGTCGATCACCATAGCTCCTGCCGACGCGGGTGAAGCTTTCTCCAACTCGGCGAAATAGAGTTTGCGTAAATCCGCAACTTCGGAGGGGCTGAGGCGGGCAATCTGCGACAAATCGCCGATTTTCTGGGCGATATTTTCAATAATAGGAATTTCTTCCAGCACATGCGTGCCGCTGTGCCCCATCAGGATGGTATCGAGCAGCGTCGTGCCAGAACGTGGAAATCCGACAAGGAATACCGGCGAGGGCGGATCGGAAATCGGGTCCACCTCCGGCCAGCTTGCGACCCATTCGGCCGTCGTTTCGCGCAACGAACGGTCAATGGCACGCTGATAGGCGTTGCGATCCTGCATGCTGCCCAATGGGCTTTGCGCCATCGCATTGTTCATGTCTTCATAGGCGAGGAAGGCTTCATCGACTCTATCAAGACGGTCTGCCAACTGCCCAATCAGTTGCGCTTGGGTTGCCGCATTAATTGCAGGCGATGATAGCGATTTGAGCAATT
>JALREL010000034.1 GCA_023262005.1 Sphingorhabdus sp.
TCTGGCTCTCTAGGTAAAAGTTTTTCAAACGATATTGAAATTCCGGCCGGCGGAGTGGGTTCCATTGTTCATAACGTGACATTTGCTGATGCTGGCCCAGAGGGTATCATGAGTGGTTGTGTTCGGGTGAGTGGCATAGGCTCCGTCGGTGGAGGCGCTGTGCCCTTAGAAAAACTACCAGACGATCTGAAGCCTTGAAACGAATTATGCTTGGTATGCTAAAAAGCCGCTGAGTTGGGTAATGAAATACTGAAATGGCGCCGCAATTGGTCTGAATGACAGGTGGAGCCGTTGCTGAAACCCAGCTAACCGGACACGCAGAATATTATGTAAGAAGGAACTGTGGGTCCCATCAACCAGAATAGGGGGGTACCCCCCCGGTGGGGTCTGCGTTAGCAGGGATTTTGAAGGGGGTGGGGTGCTATTTGGTGCGAGGTAGGCGGTGGGTGCTAGCTTCACGCCCGTCAGTTATGCCCGCGCGGGGGCGAATTCCGGAGCCAGTTTTTCATACTTTTTTCATAAGAACCGGCGCCACCTCTTCTAAGTCTTTGAAAAGATGGTGGGCGATACAAGGTTCGAACTTGTGGCCCCACCCGTGTGAAGGGTGTGCTCTACCGCTGAGCTAATCGCCCACTCTGCCTGAACAGGAGCGCGCCTTTGCCAGAGCTTTTGCCCTCGCGCAAGCGCTTATCCGGCTTCAGGTGACAATCTTGATATGCGGCTGCCCTGCGCTCGATTTCTGGTCGAAACGGCGGCCGAGACCGATGAAAATCGTATCGACAATCATCCCCAGCTTCTCTTCGGAAAGCTTGTGATCGAGGTAAAGCAGAGCCTCTGGATTGCAGTAGCACTGCACCATCTGGTTGATCAGCGAAACGGCATCGTCGATTGACAGGTCGGGCAGATAACCCTCGTCCATCGCCTGCACGACGATTTCCGATAGATAGTGATCGCCCAGGTCGACATAGCCGCGCACCACCTCGAAATGCTGGTCACCCAGTTCGAGATAACTTTTGAACATGTCGGGATCTTCGTGGAACTGATCCCTCATCAAGGCGAAACGGCGCGCAAAGAATTGGAACATCTTTTCGCGCGACGGCAGATCGGCGGCCACCACTTCTTCCATGATGGCGATCTTGGGCGCAAACCACCGGCCAGCTGCGGCCTCGAGCAGCGCTTCCTTGTTTTCAAAGAAGCGGTAGACATTGGCAGGTGACATGCCGGCAGCAGTGGCCAGCTCGGTCATCGACAGGTCTACTCCACCACGCTTGCGCACAAGCTCCTCGACAATATCCAGCAATTCCTGCCTACCGGCTTCAATATCGGTTTGCGGACGCGCCATAGCAATTTCCCTGCATGACCGGGTCTGTATTGCCCGGTTAAAACGTTTTTCTGATTATGTGAATGAAAGCTTCAATTTTCAATCTCGGCGAAAGGCAGGGTCGGCTGCACGCCGATGAGCGGTTCTTCAGCAGCGCCAGTCCGATGGTTTTGGCCGTTTTGGTCAATTCCACTAAGCGTCAGCCCGAGCAGGCGGATACCCATTTCCGCGGGCAGTATCTGGTTGAGCAGGGCATGGCCGATGGCGGCGAATTCGGCCTTGTCGGCAATATTTCGGTTGAGGCTCTTGCTGCGGGTCAGCGTGCGGAAATCTGCATAGCGGGCCTTCATGACCACTGTCCGGCCCCGCACGCCACTGCTTTCAATCCTTCGCCAGACGATTTCGACAATCTCATCCAGCGCCGCGCGCAATTCCTCATTGCTGCGCTTGTCATTAAAATAGGTAAGCTCGCCGCCCACCGACTTGCGCTCACGCGACGGATTGACGCGTCGGTTGTCGATCCCGCGCGCAGCCTTGAACAGATAGCCGGCAGAGCTGCCGAAATTGCGTTGCAACCATTCCTCGCTCATCGCGCGCAGGTCCGCACCGGTGCGGATGCCCAGCCGCTCCATCTTTTCGGCCGTACGCGGGCCAACACCGTGGAACCGCCGCACTGGCAAGGTCGCAACGAAGGCTTCGCCTTGTTCGGGCAGGATGATGCACAGCCCATCGGGCTTGTTCTGGTCGCTTGCCAGCTTGGCGATGAATTTGTTGTAACTCACTCCGGCGCTGGCGGTGAGCCCGGTTTCCTCATTTATGGCCGCGCGAATGGCCTTTGCGATTTTCACGGCAGAGCCGATACCCTGCTTGTCTTCGGTCACGTCGAGATAGGCTTCATCGAGCGCGAGCGGCTCGATCAGATCGGTGTGGCGCGCAAATATCTCCCGGATTTGCCGCGAAACCGCGCGGTACACCTCAAACCGGGGTTTCACGAAGATCAGATCGGGGCAGCGTCGCTGCGCGGTGACTGACGGCATTGCAGATTTGACGCCAAAGGCACGGGCTTCATAGCTTGCGGCAGCCACCACCCCGCGCTTGGAGGAGCCGCCAACCGCCACGGGCTTTCCGCGCAACTCCGGATGGTCGCGTTGTTCGACCGAGGCATAAAAGGCATCCATATCAACATGGATGATCTTGCGGACAGGCATGCCAGCGTCGTTCACGCCCGCACCCGACAGGCAGGAAATGCCATCGCAATCCAAATCTTCCGCCCCATAATTCCATCTTAACATTCGAATTCCACCATCGCGACCCGAAAACGGGGCTGGCCATAGCAATACGCCTTCCCCATAAGCGGAGCCATGCATTCTCCCCGTAAACACAGAGTTCTTGGCGATCGCGAGTTGATCGTGATGATGGCGTCAATCATGGCACTAAACGCACTGGCCATTGATGCCATGCTGCCTGCCTTCCCCCGCATGGCCGCTGGTCTTGGCGTGGTCGATGCCAATCGCATCCAATATGTAATTACCGCCTATTTGCTGGGCATGGGGGCGGGTTCGCTGCTCCACGGCCCGCTATCCGACCGGTTCGGGCGCCGCCCGATCCTGTTGGCGTCGATTGCTGGCTATATCCTGTGCGCGCTTGCTTGCAGCTTCGCGACCAGTTTTGACATGCTGATAGTGATGCGGGTGGCGCAGGGATTGTGTGGCGCGGCGCTGGGCGTACTGGTCACCTCAATCATCCGCGACCAGTTTGAAGGCGACGCCATGGCGCGACGCATGTCGACCATTTTCCTGGTCTTCATGGCTGTACCGATTGTCGCGCCGTTGGTTGGTTCAGCCGTTTTGCTATTTGCCGGATGGCGCTCGATCTTTGATCTTTTCGCGATCATGGCCGTACTGGTGCTGGCCTGGGTAACGCTGCGCCTGCCCGAAACGCTTGATCCGGAAAATGCCATTCCTATCGAACCCCGCGCATTGGGCCGGGCTTGGAAGCAGGTCGTCACCAATCGTGCGGCCAATTGCTACATGGTCGCGGGCGGCACGACGCAGGGCGCATTGTTTGGCTATCTCAACAGCTCGCAGCAGATTTTCGACCGGACCTTTGCAGCTCCCGATTTCTTCCCCATCGGCTTTGGCATCATCGCCATAGGGATTGCCTGCGCCAATTTCACCAATGCCCGCATTGTCGAACGTTTCGGCGCGCGGCGTGTTTCGCAGACGGCGCTCTTTGCCTTTATCACACTGGCTGTCGCACAGGCACTGGCGGCAACCTTTGTTCCGCACTCAATGCCGCTTTTCCTTGCCCTCATCACGCTCAACATGGCGATGATCGGTTTTGTCGGCTCAAACTTCTCGTCCATCGCGATGCAGCCCTTTGGGGCGATTGCCGGGTCGGCTTCATCTTTCCAGAATTTTGTGCGTACGATCTGGGCAGCGTTGATCGGCGCCGTAATCGGCCAGCAGTTCAACGGTGCGGTTACGCCGGTTGCCTTGGGCTTTCTCGGCTGCGGATTGCTGGCGCTGGCGCTGATCCTGTTTGGCGAGCGCGGGCAGCTATTCACCCGCCCGGGAACGACCCGGCACATTCCGCTATAAAAAAAAGGGAGGCCGCAGCCTCCCTTTCCTTTTCACTGTTGGTCCGATCAGTTGATCGGCGGAACCGAAGTCGGCGGAACGTCGGGATCGAGTTCGTGTACTTCGATCGAACCGCGGCCAACATGGCTGCGCGAACGGCTGTAGCTGAAGTAGACAACGAGCCCGATTACCGTCCAGCCGAGGAACATCAGTTCGGTGTATCCCGAAAGCTGGAAGAACAGGAACACGCATCCAGCCGCTGCCAGCGGGCAGATCAGCCACACCATCGGCGTACGGAACGGACGATGGCGGGTCGGATCGGTGCGACGCAAAATCATCACGCCAACTGCGACGGTGAAGAATGCGAACAGCGTACCCGAATTCGAGATGTCAGCCAGCTTGCCCACGGGGAACAAGGCGGCGAACAGCGCGACGAATACACCCGTGCACATGGTCACGACATGCGGCGTGCCATATTTGGGATGCAGGCGCGAGAACACGTCGGGCAGCAGGCCATCGCGTGCCATCACGAAGAAGATGCGGGTCTGGCCGAACATCATCATCAGGATCACCGAAGGCAGTG